>NZ_BAABFR010000021.1:0-63715 GCF_039541155.1 Tsukamurella soli | reverse complement strand
CCCGAGATCGGCGGGGCGCGCGGCGCGATCGGGCGGTCGTCGTGAGCGGCCCGCGCAGCCCGTGGGAGCGGCCGTTCGAGCCAGGCGACGCTGCCGGCACGCACCCCGGGGAGCAGGGCTACCCCGCCGACGGTGCTGCGGGTTCGGGCAGCAAAGGCACGCCGGACCGTGCCGCCGGCTCGGACGGCGATGCGGGCAACGGCGGGGGTGACGGTGCTGCCGACTCGGGCCATGGTGTGGCGCCGGGCGCCGCCCCCGACGGTTACTCGCCGGCGCAGTATTCGAACCCGTCGTATCCCCAGCAGGGCGGCCCCGGTCAGTACCCGGGTTCGCAGTACCCGTACCCGAGCGGGCAGTATCCGAGCGCGCAGTACCCGGCGGGGCTATATCAAAGTGCCCAGTACCCGGCGGGGCAATATCAAAGTGCCCAGTATCCGAGCGCCCAGTATCCGAGCGCCGGCGGCTCGGGCATTCCGCAGTGGCCGGGCGCGGGAGGCCCCGGAGCGCCGGGCGGTGAGCCACCGAAGCGGTCGCGGACCGGCCTGTGGATCGGCGCCGGCGTCACGACCGTGCTGGTGGTGTTGGTGATCATCGCGGTGGTAGTGGGGCTGGTGCACCACGGTGCGAGCGCATCCGTCGCCGGCGCGCCGGATGCCTCTACGGCACCGTCGGGGGCCGGCGTCGACAGCTGCGGGCTGCCGGGCACCGGCGCGAGCGCGCCGATCACCGACTTCGTCACGTCGGGCCCACTGTCGTTCCCGGTGAGTGCCGCGCCGGGATGGACGGCGCAGACGTACGTCACCTACGCCCAGAGCCGCAACGCGGCCGGTCTGGTGTACCCGATCGTGGGGCAGCAGTGGCAGGCCGGCGCCGAGATCGGGGAGACCACCTTCACGCCGACGATCAAGGCGGCCGATGCGGCCACCCGCATGGTCGCCTGCATCGCGGCCGGTGCGGGCTACAAGGACGCCGATCCGCACGTGGCGAACCAGAGCGCCGCGGCGGCGATCAAGGTCGACGGTGTCGATGCCGCCAAGGTCACCGCCGACATCCGGGTCAGTCGGCCAGGGCTCTCGGTGGAGGGCGACCACCTCACGGTGATCGTCGTCGAGACCGCGCCGCAGACGTATCTGCTCACCGACACCCCGATCGGTGACTCGGGGCTGGCCGCGGTTGCGCAGGCGATCGCCGACCAGCTCAGGGTTGCCAAGGACGTGTGACGGTCGCCGATCGCGGGCGGGCGGCGCTGTACCAGGCCGAGTCGATGGTCCGCGGCCTGTTCGAGCACGCCCAGCGCGCGCCGGGGCGAGCCGTCGACGTGTGCGGCATCGCGCTGACCCTGCCGCCGGAGGCCAGGTTCGCGTCACTGGAGTCGGTGCAGCGCTATGTCGACGACGCACTTCGTGTGCTGGGGCGGCCGGCCGAGGTGCGGGTGCGCGCCCGCGCGGGTGTGGCCGGTGCACACTACGAACCCGTCCCGCCTGTCATCGCGGTCCCGACGGGGGCCGGGGGAGCGTGGGCGCTGCGCGAGACCGTGGTGCTGCACGAGGTGACGCACCACGTCGTGGCCGTCACTGCCGCACCCGAGCGGTCCGTGGCACCCCACGGACCGGAGTTCGCGTCCGCCCACGTCGACGTGCTGCGGGCGGTGATGGGGCCGGAGGCGGGCCTGGCGCTGGAGGTCGTCTATCGCGAGTGCGGCGTGCCACTGCGGTAGGCGGTCCCGATGCGCGCGGCCGCCGGTTTGTGTCGACGGCGCCGGTCAGCTAACATATCCGTTTGGAATCCGGCAACCCGGATCGTTCCACCGAAGACCGTCGGTCATCGAGGTCGCCGCGAGGCGCCCGCGATCGAAGGCCCGGCAGCAGCCGGCGACCCACGCAGGATGGACGAGGTTTCGTTTCGGCCGCGCGCGAGCGCAGCTTGAAGACCCCGTGCGCCCTGCGCCCGGGGTTTCGTCGTTCTACCGCCCCCTTCGTGCGCCGACGCGTAACCACGCAGAGAGGAGGCGAAGTATGGCAAACGCTGAAAAGGTCGCCGCAGTAGCGGAGATCGCCGAGCAGTTCGAGAAGGCTACCGCCACCGTCGTCACGGAATACCGTGGCCTGTCGGTCGGTAACATCACCGAGCTGCGTCGCTCGCTCGGCGCCGGCACGACGTACTCCGTCGCCAAGAACACCCTGGTCAAGCTCGCGGCGGCCGACGCCGGCGTGCAGGGCCTGGACGAGCTGTTCAGCGGCCCCACCGCGATCGCCTTCATCGAGGGCGAGCCGGTCGAGGCGGCTAAGGCGATCAAGAAGTTCGCCAAGGACAACAAGGCCCTGATCATCAAGGGCGGCTACATGGACGGCAAGCCGCTGTCTGTGGACGAGGTCGAGCGCATCGCTGATCTCGAGTCGCGTGAGGTGCTCCTGGCCAAGCTCGCCGGTGCCATGAAGGGCAACTTGGCGAAGGCCGCCGGCCTGTTCAACGCTCCCGCTTCGCAGGTGGCCCGCCTGGCCGCCGCGCTGCAGGAGAAGAGGGCAGCCGAGGAGGGCACCGCAGGTGCCGCCGACGCTGCGGTCGAGACCGCAGCAGAATAACCCGCTGATCCAGCGACACCCCAACCTCTCCAGCGTTCCGGCTGGCGAGGCCTGACTACCCCTTCTCGCGGATCAGCGAGCAAGGATTGAACGAAAGGACTTACGTCATGGCGAAGCTCACCACCGACGAGCTGCTCGACGCTTTCAAGGAGCTGACCCTGCTCGAGCTCTCGGAGTTCGTGAAGGCCTTCGAGGAGACCTTCGAGGTCACCGCTGCCGCTCCGGTCGCCGCCGTCGCGGCTGCGGGCGCTGCTCCGGCTGCCGCTGAGGCCGCTGCCGAGCAGGACGAGTTCGACGTCGTGCTCGAGGGCGCCGGCGACAAGAAGATCCAGGTCATCAAGGTCGTGCGCGAGCTCGTGTCCGGCCTGGGCCTCAAGGAGGCCAAGGACCTCGTCGAGAGCGCCCCCAAGGCCATTCTCGAGAAGGTCGACAAGGACGCTGCCGAGGCCGCCAAGGAGAAGCTGGCCGCGGCCGGCGCTTCGGTCTCCGTCAAGTAGTTCCGGCTGCGGCGGGCCATGCCCGTTCGTGCCGAGAGACGACCCCCACCGCTTCGCGGTGGGGGTCGTGTCCGTCTCGTGGGCCGGTCGGTAGGCTTCTAGGTGGGTGTAGCGAGCGCCACACCGATCCGCTCTACTGGATGCATGGTTGATCAGACCACCGCGTGCGGTATGGTCGCAGAAACGTACGCTGCTGTGGCGCGAGCCACATTCTCGTGTGCCTCAGGAAGGGTCTGCTGTGGGTGTCGAAATTACAACCAATCACCTGACGAAGTCGTTCGGTTCGCGGAACATCTGGACCGACGTGTCGCTGACCCTGCCGCCTGGCGAGGTATCAGTTCTGCTGGGCCCCTCGGGTACCGGTAAGTCGGTGTTCCTGAAGTCCCTCATCGGCCTGCTCCGGCCGGAGGAGGGCGAGATCATCATCGACGGCACCGACATCCTGAAGTGCTCCTCCTCCGAGCTGTACGAGATCCGCAAGATGTTCGGCGTGCTGTTCCAGGACGGCGCGCTGTTCGGCTCGATGAACCTGTACGACAACACCGCCTTCCCGCTTCGTGAGCACACGAAGAAGAAGGAGAGCGAGATCCGCAAGATCACCATGGAGAAGCTCGAGATGGTGGGTCTGATCGGCGCCGAGGATCGGCTCCCCGGCGAGATCTCGGGTGGTATGCGTAAGCGCGCCGGCCTCGCCCGCGCCCTGGTGCTGGACCCTCAGATCATGCTCGTCGACGAGCCCGACTCGGGCCTCGACCCGGTGCGTACCACCTACACCACCCAGCTGTTGATCGACATCAACGCCCAGATCGACTGCACCACCCTGATCGTCACGCACAACATCAACATCGTCCGCACGGTTCCCGACAACATGGGCATGCTGTTCCTCAAGCGGCTCGTCATGATGGGTCCGCGTGAGCTCCTGCTGACCTCCGACGAGCCGGTGGTCAAGCAGTTCCTCACCGGTTCGATGATCGGTCCGATCGGTATGTCGGAGGAGAAGGACACCGCCCAGATGGAGGCGGAGGCGGCGAACGTCGCAGCGGGACACTCGGCCGGTGGCGTCGAGCTGATCGAGGACATCGCCCCCCAGATGCAGCCGACCCCGGGCATGCCGGAGCGCAAGGGCGTCGCCCGCCGCAAGGCGCGTGTCCGCCAGATGCTGCCGTCGCTGCCGCCCAAGGCGCGTGCGGCCATCCTCAAGGACCTCGGCGACGAGCCGCTGGCCGCGGCTGTCGCGGCCCCGACCTCGGTCGGCGCGGCACCGTCGTTGACCAAGGACGGGCCGACCACCGCGCAGGTCCCGATCCAGCGCCCGGCAGAGTTCGGTGGGAACGACGAGCCCACCGGGTCGTACCAGATCGCGCCCGATGTCGTCGACATCGGCTCGACCGACCAGATCCCGCGCTACCGCGACTGAGCGCCGTAGACACGACACCCGGGACGCCCGGACCGCTTCGGTCCGGGCGTTCTGTCGTCGCAGACGCCTCCCGTCGCTGCCTCTGACCGCGGCTCTCGCGTCCGTGACCTGCCCCGTTACCCCCGTGCAGCCGGGCCGGACGGGGGTTTTTTCAACGGATGCGGCGGTTTCGCTTGACGATTGCGGCCGGGCAGGTCACTCTTACCTACAGACGCGGAGCATCGGTGCTCGATCGGTAGCCAGTCGGTGGGACCGGTCCGCGTGTGTAGCCTCTCTGGTGGAGTGTGCCCTTGCGGGGCTTGTCTCGGTCTGCTAATGTTGGACGTTGCGCTGGCTGCCTCCTGTCCAATCGAATATCTCTCCGCAATCCATATGCGGTGTTCTGCTCAGGTTGCCGTCGGCGGTGTTGGCAAAACCACTAGGCAAAGCAGAGGACGCATCTTGGCAGTCTCAGTCTCCAGCCAGACCTCGACCGACGCGGGCTCGAACAAGGGCGGGGTTCCCGGAGCCCCGAAGCGCGTATCCTTCGCGAAGATCAGCGAACCCCTCCCGGTTCCGGGCCTCCTCGATCTACAGATCGACTCCTTCGATTGGCTGGTCGGCTCGGAAGAGTGGCGTGAGAAGGCCGTCTCCCGCGGCGACGCGAACCCGACCGGTGGCCTGGAGGACATCCTCGCCGAGCTGTCCCCGATCGAGGACTTCTCCGGGTCGATGTCGCTCTCCTTCTCCGACCCTCGCTTCGACGAGGTCAAGGCCTCGCTCGACGAGTGCAAGGACAAGGACATGACGTACGCGGCTCCGCTGTTCGTCACCGCCGAGTTCATCAACAACAACACCGGCGAGATCAAGTCGCAGACGGTGTTCATGGGCGACTTCCCGATGATGACCGACAAGGGCACGTTCATCATCAACGGCACCGAGCGTGTCGTCGTGTCTCAGCTGGTCCGGTCGCCGGGCGTCTACTTCGACGAGACCATCGACAAGTCCACCGAGAAGCACCTGCACTCGGTGAAGGTCATCCCGGGCCGCGGCGCGTGGCTCGAGTTCGACGTCGACAAGCGCGACACGGTGGGTGTGCGCATCGACCGCAAGCGCCGGCAGCCGGTCACCGTGCTGCTCAAGGCGCTGGGCTGGACCAGCGAGCAGATCATCGAGCGCTTCGGCTTCTCGGAGATCATGCGGTCCACCCTCGAGAAGGACAACACGGCCGGTACCGACGAGGCGCTGCTCGACATCTACCGCAAGCTGCGTCCGGGCGAGCCGCCCACCAAGGAGTCGGCGCAGGCGCTGCTGGAGAACCTCTTCTTCAAGGAGAAGCGGTACGACCTGGCCCGCGTCGGTCGCTACAAGCTGAACAAGAAGCTCGGCCTGCCGCCCAACGCGGACGGCTCGCAGACCCTCGTCCTCACCGAGGAGGACATCGTCGCGACGGTCGAGTACCTGGTGCGCCTGCACGAGGCCCCGACCGACCAGCTGACCTTCATGACGGTGCCCGGCGGCTCCGAGGTGCCGGTCGAGGTCGACGACATCGACCACTTCGGTAACCGTCGTCTCCGCACGGTGGGCGAGCTGATCCAGAACCAGCTCCGCGTGGGCCTGTCCCGCATGGAGCGGGTCGTGCGGGAGCGCATGACCACGCAGGACGTCGAGGCGATCACCCCGCAGACCCTGATCAACATCCGGCCCGTGTCGGCGGCGATCAAGGAGTTCTTCGGGACCTCCCAGCTGTCGCAGTTCATGGACCAGAACAACCCGCTGTCGGGCCTGACCCACAAGCGCCGCCTGTCGGCGCTGGGCCCCGGTGGTCTGTCCCGCGAGCGCGCGGGCCTCGAGGTCCGCGACGTGCACCCGTCGCACTACGGCCGCATGTGCCCCATCGAGACCCCTGAGGGCCCGAACATCGGCCTGATCGGTGCGCTGTCGGTGTTCGCGCGGGTCAACCCGTTCGGCTTCATCGAGACGCCGTACCGCAAGGTGGTCGACGGCCAGGTCACGGACGAGATCCACTACCTGACGGCCGACGAGGAGGACCGCCACGTCGTGGCGCAGGCCAACTCGGGGACCGACGGTGCCGGGCACCTCACGGACGCGCGCGTCCTGGTCCGGAAGAAGGGCGGCGAGGTCGAGTACGTCTCGGCCGCGCAGGTCGACTACATGGACGTCTCGCCGCGCCAGATGGTGTCGGTCGCGACCGCGATGATCCCGTTCCTCGAGCACGACGATGCCAACCGCGCCCTCATGGGTGCCAACATGCAGCGCCAGGCCGTACCGCTGGTCCGTAGCGAGTCGCCGCTGGTCGGCACAGGTATGGAGCTACGCGCCGCGGTCGACGCGGGCGACGTGGTGCTCACCGAGAAGACCGGCGTCGTCGAGGAGGTGTCGGCGGACTTCATCACGGTGATGGCCGACGACGGCTCCCGCAAGACGTACAAGCTGCGGAAGTTCGCGCGCTCCAACCAGGGCACGTGCGCCAACCAGCGGCCGATCGTGAGCGCCGGCCAGCGCGTCGAGTCGGGCCAGGTCCTGGCCGACGGCCCGTGCACCGAGAACGGTGAGATGGCGCTGGGCAAGAACCTGCTCGTCGCGATCATGCCGTGGGAGGGTCACAACTACGAGGACGCGATCATCCTGAGCCAGCGCCTGGTGGAGGAGGACGTCCTGACGTCCATCCACATCGAGGAGCACGAGATCGATGCCCGCGACACCAAGCTGGGCGCTGAGGAGATCACCCGGGACATCCCGAACGTCTCTGACGAGGTCCTGGCCGACCTGGATGAGCGCGGCATCATCCGCATCGGTGCCGAGGTCCGCGACGGCGACATCCTGGTCGGCAAGGTCACCCCGAAGGGCGAGACCGAGCTGACCCCGGAGGAGCGGCTGCTCCGCGCGATCTTCGGTGAGAAGGCGCGCGAGGTCCGTGACACGTCGCTCAAGGTGCCGCACGGCGAGACCGGCAAGGTGATCGGCGTGCGCGTGTTCAGCCGCGAGGACGACGACGAGCTCGCGCCCGGCGTCAACGAGCTGGTCCGCGTGTACGTGGCCCAGAAGCGCAAGATCCAGGACGGCGACAAGCTGGCCGGCCGGCACGGCAACAAGGGCGTCATCGGCAAGATCCTCCCGCAGGAGGACATGCCGTTCCTGCCCGACGGCACCCCGGTCGACATCATCCTGAACACGCACGGCGTGCCGCGGCGTATGAACATCGGCCAGATCCTCGAGACCCACCTCGGCTGGGTCGCGAAGGCCGGCTGGGACGTGCACCTGGCCGACGGCAGCCTGCCCGACTGGGCCTCGGCGCTGCCTGAGGAGATGTACTCGCAGCCGTCCGACACGAACACGGCGACGCCGGTGTTCGACGGTGCCCGCGACGAGGAGCTGCAGGGCCTGCTGGGCTCGACGCTGCCGAACCGCGACGGCGACGTCATGGTGGGCGGCGACGGCAAGGCGACCCTGTTCGACGGGCGCTCCGGCGAGCCGTTCCCCTACCCGGTCGCCGTCGGCTACATGTACATCATCAAGCTGCACCACCTCGTCGACGACAAGATCCACGCGCGGTCGACGGGTCCGTACTCGATGATCACGCAGCAGCCGCTCGGTGGTAAGGCGCAGTTCGGTGGCCAGCGGTTCGGCGAGATGGAGTGCTGGGCGATGCAGGCCTACGGCGCGGCCTACACGCTGCAGGAACTGCTCACGATCAAGTCGGACGACGTCGTGGGCCGCGTGAAGGTCTACGAGGCGATCGTCAAGGGCGAGAACATCCCCGAGCCCGGTATCCCCGAGTCGTTCAAGGTGCTCCTCAAGGAGCTGCAGTCGCTGTGCCTCAACGTCGAGGTGCTCTCCAGCGACGGCGCCGCGATCGAGATGGCCGACGGTGACGACGAGGACTTGGAGCGCGCAGCGGCCAACCTCGGCATCAACCTGTCGCGCAACGAGAACGCGTCCGCCGAAGACCTCGCCAACTAAATCCGCCAACCGACCACCAAGAGGAGACAAGTGCTCGACGTCAACTTCTTCGACGAACTCAAGATCGGTCTGGCGACCGTCGACGACATCCACAACTGGAGCTACGGCGAGGTCAAGAAGCCCGAGACCATCAACTACCGCACGCTCAAGCCCGAGAAGGACGGCCTGTTCTGCGAGAAGATCTTCGGACCGACTCGCGACTGGGAGTGCTACTGCGGTAAGTACAAGCGTGTCCGCTTCAAGGGCATCATCTGTGAGCGCTGCGGCGTCGAGGTCACTCGCGCCAAGGTGCGGCGTGAGCGGATGGGCCACATCGAGCTGGCCGCGCCGGTCACGCACATCTGGTACTTCAAGGGCGTGCCCTCGCGCCTCGGGTACCTGCTGGACCTGGCGCCCAAGGACCTCGAGAAGATCATCTACTTCGCGGCCTACGTGATCGTCGCCGTCGACGACGAGCAGCGGCACAACGAGCAGTCGACGCTCGAGGCCGAGATCACCTCCGAGAAGAAGGTCCTCGCCGACCAGCGCGACGTGGACCTGGAGAACCGGGCCAAGAAGCTCGAGGACGACCTGGCCGTGCTCGAGGCCGAAGGCGCCAAGGCCGATGCGCGCCGCAAGGTGAAGGACGGCGGCGAGCGGGAGATGCGGCAGATCCGCGACCGTGCGCAGCGTGCCATCGACGAGCTCGACGAGATCTGGACGACCTTCGTCAAGCTCTCGCCGAAAGACATGATCGTCGACGAGCGGCTGTACCGCGAGCTGCAGGACCGCTACGGCGAGTACTTCACGGGCGCCATGGGTGCCGAGGCGATCAAGAAGCTCATCGAGAACTTCGACATCGACGCCGAGGCCGAGGAACTGCGCGAGATCATCCGCTCGGGCAAGGGGCAGAAGAAGCTCCGCGCCCTCAAGCGGCTCAAGGTCGTGGCCGCGTTCCAGCAGTCGGGCAACTCGCCGCTGGGCATGGTCCTCGACGCGGTCCCGGTGATCCCGCCGGAGCTGCGCCCGATGGTGCAGCTGGACGGTGGCCGCTTCGCGACCTCCGACCTGAACGACCTGTACCGCCGCGTGATCAACCGCAACAACCGCCTCAAGCGACTGATCGACCTCGGTGCGCCCGAGATCATCGTCAACAACGAGAAGCGGATGCTGCAGGAGTCCGTGGACGCGCTGTTCGACAACGGCCGTCGCGGCCGGCCGGTCACCGGACCGGGCAACCGCCCGCTGAAGTCGCTGTCGGATCTGCTCAAGGGCAAGCAGGGCCGGTTCCGCCAGAACCTGCTCGGCAAGCGCGTCGACTACTCCGGCCGTTCCGTCATCGTCGTCGGCCCGCAGCTGAAGCTGCACCAGTGCGGTCTGCCCAAGCTGATGGCGCTGGAGCTGTTCAAGCCCTTCGTGATGAAGCGCCTCGTGGACCTCAACCACGCGCAGAACATCAAGTCGGCCAAGCGGATGGTGGAGCGGCAGCGGCCGCAGGTGTGGGACGTCCTCGAAGAGGTCATCGCCGAGCACCCCGTGCTGCTGAACCGCGCGCCGACGCTGCACCGCCTGGGTATCCAGGCGTTCGAGCCGCAGCTGGTGGAGGGCAAGGCCATCCAGCTGCACCCGCTCGTGTGTGAGGCGTTCAACGCCGACTTCGACGGTGACCAGATGGCCGTGCACCTGCCGCTGTCGGCGGAGGCGCAGGCCGAGGCCCGCATCCTGATGCTGTCCAGCAACAACATCCTGTCGCCGGCGTCGGGTCGCCCGCTCGCCATGCCCCGTCTGGACATGGTGACCGGTCTGTACCACCTGACCACGCTCAAGGAGAACGCGGCGGGCGCCCACCAGGCCGCCACCACGGACTCCGCCGAGCACGGCGTCTACTCCAGCCCGGCCGAGGCCATCATGGCCACCGACCTGGGTGAGCTGTCGATCCAGGCCCCCATTCGGGTGCGCCTGACCACGCAGCGCCCGACTGTCGAGGTCGAGGCGGAGCAGTTCCCCGACGGCTGGAAGCGCGGCCAGGCGTGGATCGCGGAGACGACGCTGGGTCGCGTGATGTTCAACGAGCTGCTCCCGGCGGACTACCCGTTCATCAACGAGCAGATGCCGAAGAAGCGGCAGGCGACGATCATCAACGATCTGGCCGAGCGCTACCCGATGATCGTGGTCGCGCAGACCGTGGACAAGCTCAAGGACGCCGGTTTCTACTGGGCGACCCGCTCGGGCGTGACCGTCTCCATGGCGGACGTGCTCGTGCCGCCGCGGAAGACGGAGATCCTCGATCACTACGAGGAGCGTGCCGACGGGCTGGAGCGCAAGTACGCGCGTGGCGCCCTGACCTCGACCGAGCGCCGTGACGCGCTGGTGGAGATCTGGAAGCAGGCGACCGAAGAGGTCGGTAAGGCCATCGAGGACTACTACCCCGAAGACAACCCGATCACGATGATCCCGAAGTCGGGTGCCACGGGCAACATGACGCAGGTGCGCAACCTGGCCGGCATGAAGGGTCTGGTGACCAACCCGAAGGGTGAGTTCATCCCGCGGCCGATCAAGTCCTCGTTCCGTGAGGGCCTGACGGTGCTGGAGTACTTCATCAACACCCACGGTGCACGTAAGGGCCTGGCCGACACCGCGCTCCGCACCGCCGACTCGGGTTACCTGACCCGTCGTCTGGTGGACGTGTCGCAGGACGTCATCGTCCGCGAGACCGACTGCAACACCACCCGCGGCATCATGGTGCCGCTGGCGGAGAAGCAGGCGGACGGCACGCTCATCCGCGACGCCCACGTCGAGACCTCCGCCTACGCGCGGACTCTCGCCGAGGACGCGGTGGACGCGTCCGGTCAGGTCGTCATCGAGCGTGGCCACGACCTGGGCGATCCGGCGATCGAGGCCCTGCTGGCCGCGGGCATCACCGAGGTGAAGGTGCGTTCCGTGCTCACCTGCACCACCGGCACCGGCGTCTGCGCGACCTGCTACGGCCGCTCGATGGCCACCGGCAAGCTGGTGGACATCGGCGAGGCGGTCGGCATCGTCGCCGCGCAGTCGATCGGTGAGCCCGGCACGCAGCTGACCATGCGTACGTTCCACCAGGGTGGCGTCGGCGACGACATCACCGGTGGTCTGCCGCGTGTCCAGGAGCTGTTCGAGGCCCGCGTGCCCAAGGGCAAGGCGCCGATCGCCGAGGTCGCCGGCCGCGTGCGGCTCGAGGACGACGATCGGTTCTACACGATCACCATCACGCCGGACGACGGTGGCGAAGAGGTCGTGTACGACAAGATCAGCAAGCGCCAGCGCCTGCGCGTGTTCAAGCACGACGACGGCAGCGAGCGTCTGCTGGCCGACGGTGACCACGTCGACGTGGGTCAGCAGCTGCTCGAGGGCGCGGCCGACCCGCACGAGGTGCTCCGCGTCATGGGACCGCGGCAGGTGCAGGTGCACCTGGTCAACGAGGTCCAGGAGGTGTATCGGAGCCAGGGTGTGTCGATCCACGACAAGCACATCGAGACCATCGTGCGTCAGATGCTGCGCCGCGTGACGATCATCGACTCGGGCTCGACGGAGTTCCTGCCCGGCTCGCTCACCGAGCGTGCCGAGTTCGAGGCGGCGAACCGTCGCGTCGTGGCCGAGGGCGGCGAGCCCGCGGCCGGCCGTCCCGTGCTGATGGGTATCACCAAGGCGTCGCTCGCGACGGACTCGTGGCTGTCGGCGGCCTCCTTCCAGGAGACCACCCGCGTGCTCACGGACGCCGCGATCAATACCCGCTCCGACAAGCTGGTCGGCTTGAAGGAGAACGTGATCATCGGCAAGCTGATCCCGGCTGGCACCGGCATCGCCCGGTACCGGAACATCCAGGTGCAGCCGACCGAGGAGGCCCGCGCCGCCGCCTACTCGGTGCCGAGCTTCGACGAGCAGTACTACAGCCCGGAGGGCGCCTTCGGTGCCCCGTCCGGCGCGGCGGTGCCGCTCGACGACTACGGGTTCTCGAACGACTATCGGTAGTCGTTCGCAGTGCAGACCGGGGAAGCTCCCGACCTTCGGGTCGGGGGCTTCCCCCGTTTCCAGCTCCGCCACCGGTCGGAGGCGCGCCGGCTGCAGTACCGTCGGGCGCATGAACCTCTTCCAGCGGTCCGCCGCCGTCTTCAACAAGGCCGTCACCCCTCTGCTGTCGCTACCCGTCGTCGGTGAGAAGCTCGGCGGCTCGATGGCGGTCCTCTCTTACACCGGCCGTCGCTCCGGGAAGGCCGTCAGCCTGCCCGTCAGCTACCGGCGGCGCGGCGACGACGTGGTCGTCGGGGTGGCGATGCCCGATCAGAAGTCGTGGTGGCGCAACTTCACCGGCACCGGCGCCCCGGTCACCGTCACCATCAACAGCGATGCCCGCACGGGTACGGCGGTCGCGCGCCGCGACGACAAGGGCGCTGTGACGGTGACGATCACCTTCGCCTGATCGTGGGCGGGCTCAGTACCGGGCCGGATAGGGTGCGTCGGTCGGCACGATCTCGGCGCCCAGCGGTAGCAGCGACACGGGGATCAGCTTGAAATTGGCGATCCCGAGCGGGATGCCGATGATGGTGCAGCACAGCGCGATCCCCGTGGTGAGGTGACCGATCGCGAGCCAGACGCCGGCCACCACCAGCCAGATGATGTTGCCGACCAGCGAGGCCGCGCTGGCGTCCGGGCGGCGCACCACCGTCCGTCCGAACGGCCACAGCGCGTACGCGGCGATCCGGAACGCCGCGATCCCGAACGGGATGGTGATGATCAGGATGCAGCAGACGATGCCGGCGATCGCATAACCCAGCGCCATCCAGAAGCCGCACAGGACGAGCCAGATGATGTTCAGCAGGAGCTTCATGGCTCCAGTGTGCCCGCGCCGGGGGCTCAGCCGCGTCGAGGCGAGTGGGCCGACTCCTCGACGAAGGCCCAGACGACGTTCGTGAGGGCCGCCGGCGCCTCGATCTGCGGCAGGTGTCCGGCGCCGGTGATCAGCTCGAAGCGCGCCGCGGGGATCGCGTCGGCGAACGCCCGTCCCAGGCCGACGTCAGAGATCCGATCCGCCTCGCCCCACACGACGAGGGTGGGAGTGCAGACCGACCGGAGGCGATCGCCGAGTGCGGCGTCGCTCATCGACTCTCCCGCGTACACCCCCAGCATGCGGCGGTTGCCCGCCATCGCGGCCAGCGCCTCCGGCGGCAGTGTCGTGGGGTCGATCCCGTACGTCGCGGGGTCCGCGTAGCTGCGGTCGGCGATCTCGGCCGGGCTGAGTGAGAAGAAGTCGACCACGGGGTGCTCGGCCACCTGCAGACCGACGGCATCGACCAGCACGTACCCGCTGACTCGCCGGGAGCCGATGACGGCCATCTCTGCGGCGATCCAGCCGCCGATCGAGTTCCCGACCACGGTGACGTCGTGCAGGTCGAGCGCGTCGAGCAACTCGGTGTAGAGGGCTGCCAGGTCGCGGACGGTGGCGACGGCGTCGGGCCGGACGGTGCCGGCGAACCCGGGGTGAACGGGCGCGATCACCCGCGCGGGTCGGTCCGCGGCCAGACGGTCGGCCCACGCGGCGACGGTGGCGGGTCCACCGCCGCCGTGCAACAGCAATACGGGGTGGCCTGTGCCCTGGTCGGTGAAGTCGATGGTGGCCGGTCCTACGGCGATCTGAGTCATGTAAGGAACCTTAGGTGAAGGTCGGGCACTAGGCAAGGAACCTTATATAAGGAGGTTGGTACGCTGTGGCCTGTGCAGTCGATCCAGGACGTGGGCCTCGCCGTCAAGCGGCTGCAGTGGCGCCACCATCGAGACAGCAACCGCCGGCTCGGGTCGGTGGGGCTGTCGCTCGTGCAGTGGGACGTGCTCCGGCACGCGCGGCGACAGCCCGACGCGACCCTGCACAGCCTTGCCGAGCTCACCTTTCAGACCGACCAGTCGATGGGCGAGCTCGCGCGACGGATGGTCGACCGCGATCTGCTGGAACGGGTCGACGGTCCCGGGCGCGCGGTCCGACACCGTCTCACCCCCGCAGGCGAGCGCGCCTACGCCGACGGTGCCGGCATCGTCGAGGACGTGCTGTCCGAGACGCTCGGGCGGCTCACGCCTGCCGAGCGTGAGCAGCTGTACGGTCTCCTGACCAAGGCGACGGGCAATGAGCCGGGTCAGACGTCGCCATAGTGCTCGAGGGTGGCGGCTGCACGCGCGGCGATCGCCTGCCGCATCGCCGGCGGGTCCAGCAACTCGACCGTGGGGCCGAGCGACCAGAGCGTGCGCAGCAGGTGCTGCTCGCCGCCGAACCGGGCGCGGATCCGGATGCGGCCGTCGGCATCCGCCGCCTCGTCTATGATCTCGATGATGGTGCGGGCCACCATATCCCGAACCTTCGGGTCGATCAGCACCGTGACGACGGTGTCGTGCAACGTCTCCCGGAACGACGCCCGGCTCGCCTCGAACGCGGCGGCGAGGTCGACGGTGGCAGGGCGATCCGTGGGTTCGCCTGTGGGTTCGACGGATTCGAACCGCGAGACCCGGTAAGTGCGGTCGGCACCGTCGCGCCGGGCCAGCAGGTACCAGACCTCGCCGGCGTGCACCAGGCCCACGGGGTCGAGCACCCGCTCGGCGACATCGGAGCCTCGCGCCCGGTACCGGACGCGGATGCGGACACCGTCGAACACCGCCTGCTGCAGCGCGCCGAGGAGCGGCTCGGGCGCGCGGGGGCGCGCGAATCCCTCCGGCAGCACCAGGATCCGCTCCGCCGCCTGCGTGGCCGCGGCGCGGTGCGGCTCGGGCAGCGCGGCCGCGACCTTGCGCATCGCGCTCGCGAACGCGGGGGAGTGGACCCGCCCCGAGGCGGAGGCCAGGAGCGCCTTGGCCTCGTCGAGCGTGAGCCCCGTGAGGTCGGTGCGGTACCCGGGGAGCAGGCTGATCCCGCCGCCGCGGCCGCGGTCGGTGTAGACGGGTACCCCCGCCGCCGACAGGGCCTCGACGTCGCGCAGCACCGTGCGTACCGAGACCTCCAACTCCGCCGCGAGTTCGCCCGCGGTGAGTCGGCCGCGGTGCCGCAGCAGCATGAGGATGGCGAGGAGCCGGTCGGCGCGCATGCCTCGATTCTCTCGGGAAAACATGACAATCGGTGTCATGTTCTTGGTGTTGACTCAGGGCATCGGTCGCAGGACAGCCCCGCGGCCAACGATCGAGGGAGCACGTCATGACCGCATCCGATACCCGCCTCGCGGACCCCCGCCCCGCCATCGGTGTCGCCGCCCAGCGCGCAACGCACCTGCTCGCCGGCGTGACCGCCGAGCAGTTCGGACTGCCCACCCCGTGCACGGAGTTCGACGTGCGCACCCTGGTGAATCATCTCCTCGGTATCGCCGACCGCTACATCGCGCTCGCCGAGAGGGGCACCGTCGAGGGCGTGCCCTCGATCGCCGAGGTGACGGTGACCGACGGTGCGGTCGCCGCCGAGGAGTTCGCGGCGCGGGTCGCTCGGGCGGAGGCGGCATGGGCCGACGACGCCCTGCTCGACCGCCCGGTGACGGTGCCATGGGGCACCGTGCCCGGCCGTGGCGCCCTGTGGGCCTACACGAACGAATTCCTGGTGCACGGTTGGGATCTCGCCGTCGCGACCGGGCAGCCGGCGGAGGCCGACGCGGCGGTCGTGGAGGCGGTCGCTCCCGTCGTTCGAACGTTCATCCCGGCGGAGATCCGCGGCGCAGAGGGGGTGCCGTTCGCCGCCGTCGTCGAGCCGCGTGACGGTGCCGGGCCCACCGAGCGCCTCGCCAACTGGGCCGGACGCAGCTCGACCGGCTGGGTCTGATCAGCCCGGTCTGACCGGCCGGGTCGGACTCTGTGACCGTCGCTTCCGTCGCCGCAACATGTGCACCGTTCCGTCGGCCCGACGGGCCGACGGAACGGTGCACATGTTGGTCAGACGTCGGCGGTCTCGGCGTTGGGTTCGATGACGAGTAGTAGGTCACCGCCCTCGACCTGCTGTATACCGCCGATGGCGAGGCGGCTGACGGTGCCGCCGCGGGGTGCCGTGATCGCGGCCTCCATCTTCATCGCTTCGATGGTGGCGACGGTGTCGCCCGCGGTGACGGTCTGTCCGACCTCGACACCCAGGGTGACGACGCCGGCGAACGGGGCGGGGACCTGGCGGGGGTCGGAGCGGTCGGCGCGTTCGGCCGGCGGGATCTCGGCTTGGACGGAGCGGTCGCGGACGGTGACGGGGCGCAGCTGCCCGTTGAGGTTGCACATCACGGTCCGCAGCCCGCGCTCGTCGGGTTCGGAGACGGCCTCGAGGACGATGAGCAGTTCGACGCCCTTCTCGAGCGGCACACGGTGCTCCTCGCCCTGGCGCAGTCCGTAGAAGAACTGGTTGGTCGAGAGCAGGCTGGTGTCGCCGTACTTCTCCCGGTGCGTTTCGAATTCCTTTGTGGGGGTAGGGAACAGCAGCCGGTTGAGGGTCGCCCGGCGCTCCGCCGACGAGCCGTCCAGGAGAGCGGCGTCCTCCGCCGACACGGGAGTGACGGGTCGGGCGCCGGCTCGGCCGTGCAGGGCGCGGGTGCGTAGGGGTTCGGGCCAGCCGGCGACGGGGGTGCCGAGTTCGCCGCGGAGGAATCCGATGACGGAGTCGGGGATATCGTAGGCGCCGGGGTCGGCGGCGAATTGTTCTGTGCTGACCTGGTTTCCGACCAATGCCAGGGCGAGGTCGCCGACCACCTTGGAGGAGGGGGTGACCTTGATCAGGCGGCCGAGCAGCCGGTCGGCGCCGGCGTAGGCGGCTTCGACGTCTTCGAACCGGTCGCCGAGGCCGAGGGCGATGGCCTGCTGCCGCAGGTTGGACAGCTGGCCGCCGGGGATCTCGTGGGTGTAGACGCGTCCGGTGGGGGCGGGCAGTCCGGATTCGAACGGGGCGTATTCCCGGCGGAGGGCCTCCCAGTACGGTTCGAGGTCGCAGACCGCCGCCAGCGAGAGGCCGGTGTCGCGGTCGGTGTGGGCCGTGGCGGCGACGATCGCGGAGAGTGCGGGTTGGCTGGTGGTGCCGGCCATCGCCGCGGAGGCGCCGTCGACGGCGTCGGCGCCGGCCTGCCAGGCGGCGAGGTAGGTGGCCAGCTGCCCGCCGGGGGTGTCGTGTGTGTGCACGTGCACCGGCAGGTCGAACTCCCGACGCAGGGCGGTGACCAGTGTGGCGGCGGCGGGGGCGCGGAGCAGCCCGGCCATGTCCTTGATGGCCAGGATGTGGGCGCCGGCATCGATGATCCGTTCTGCGAGGCGCAGGTAGTAGTCGAGGGTGTACAGGTCCTCACCCGGATCGGTGAGATCGCCGGTGTAGGACAGGGCGACCTCCGCGACGCCGGTGCCGGTGTCGCGGACCGCGTCGATCGCCGGGCGCATCTGTTCGACGTCGTTGAGGGCGTCGAAGATACGGAAGATGTCGACGCCGGTGGCGGCGGCCTCGGTGACGAATGCGCGGGTGACGGTGTCGGGGTACGGCGTGTAGCCGACGGTGTTGCGGCCGCGCAGCAGCATCTGCAGACAGATGTTGGGGACCGCCTCCCGCAGCTTCGCCAGCCGCTCCCACGGATCCTCGAACAGGAACCGCAGCGCCACATCGTAGGTCGCGCCGCCCCACGCCTCGATGGACAGCAACTGCGGGGTCATCCTGGCCACGTACGGCGCCACCGACAGCAGGCTGCGGGTGCGTACCCGGGTCGCCAGCAGCGACTGGTGTGCGTCGCGGAACGTGGTGTCCGTGACGCCGAGCGCCTTCTGCCGGCGCAGGTCGGCCGCGAAGCCCTCCGGGCCCAACGCGAGTAGCCGCTGCCGCGATCCGTCCGGCGCCGCCGCGGTCAGGTCGATGGCGGGCAGCTTGTCGATCGCGTAGGCCGCGGTGGGTCGCTCGCCGTGCGGGTGGTTGACGGTGACGTCGGCGAGGTAGGTCAGGATGCGGGTGCCGCGGTCGGCGGAGTTGCGTTGCGTCAGCAGCTGCGGGTGCTCGGCGATGAACGAGGTGGTGATCCGGCCGGCGCGGAAGTCGGGGTCGTCGAGTACCGCCTGCAGGAACGGGATGTTGGTGGCGACCCCGCGGATGCGGAACTCCGCCACCGCCCGCCGCGCGCGGGAGATCGCCGTGGCGAAGTCCCGGCCGCGGCAGGTCAGCTTCACCAGCATCGAGTCGAAGTGCCCACCGACCTCGGTGCCCAGCGACGCGGCGCCGTCGAGCCGCACCCCGGCGCCGCCCGGCGACCGGTAGGCGGTGAGCCGGCCGGTGTCCGGGCGGAAGCCGGCCGACGGGTCCTCGGTGGTGATGCGGCACTGCAGCGCGGCGCCGCGGACGGTGATCCGATCCTGCGACAGCCCGAGATCCGCGAGTGACTCCCCGGCGGCGATCCGCAGCTGGGCTTGCACCAGGTCGACGTCGGTGATCTCCTCCGTCACCGTGTGCTCGACCTGGATGCGGGGGTTCATCTCGATGAAGAAGTGCTGCCCGCGGGTATCGAGGAGGAATTCGACGGTGCCGGCGCACGAGTAGCCGATGTGCTCGGCGAACGCCACCGCGTCGGCGCAGATGCGGTCGCGCAGTGCGGGATCGAGGTTCGGGGCAGGCGCGAGCTCGATCACCTTCTGATGCCGGCGTTGCAGCGAGCAGTCCCGTTCGTACAGGTGGATGACGTCGCCGTGGGTGTCGGCGAGGATCTGCACCTCGATGTGCCGGGGGTCGACGACGGCCTGCTCGAGGAACACCGTCGCGTCGCCGAACGCCGACTCCGCCTCCCGCGCGGCGGCCTCGATCGCCTCCCGCAGATCGCCGGGCTCCGCGACCCGGCGCATGCCCCGGCCGCCGCCACCCGCGACGGCTTTGACGAACACCGGGAACGTCATCGACTGCGCCGCGATCAGCAGTTCGTCGACATCCGCCGACGGCTCCGACGATGCCAGCACCGGCAGGCCCGCGGCCTTCGCCGCCGCCACCGCATGGGCCTTGTTGCCGGTCAACTCCAGGATGTCCGCCGGCGGCCCCACGAACGTGATCCCTGCCGCCGCGCACGCCGCCGCCAGATCCGGGTTCTCCGACAGGAACCCGTACCCCGGATACACCGCGTCGGCACCGGAACGCTGTGCCGCACCGATGATCTCCTCGACCGACAGATACGCGCGGACCGGATGCCCCGGCTCGCCGATCTGATAGCTCTCGTCCGCCTTCGTCCGGTGTCCGGCGTTGCGGTCCTCGTAGGGGTACACCGCCACCGTCGCCGCCCCCAACTCGTACGCGGCACGCAGAGCACGGATAGCGATCTCGCCGCGATTGGCGACCAGAACCTTGGAGAACAAGAGATGACCCCTTCGTGGGAGGCGGATCTTTTACGGTTCGACCCTATAGGTGTAGGCACACCGCGGGCGGCGGTTCGGCGGCGCCGTCGTTCCGGCGCGTACCGTGCGGCCGCCCGCGGGTTTTCGGCGCCTACCGTGTGTGCATGACGACGACTGCAGTTGTGACCGGCGCCGGCCGGGGAATCGGGCTCGCGTTCGCGCGGCGCCTCGCCGATGCCGGGCATCGCGTGGTACTCACCGATGTCGACGGTGACGCCGCACAGCGGTCCGCCGCCGAGATCGGCCGCGGTGCCGTCGGACTGCCACACGACGTGCGGGACATCGCCGCGCACCGTCGAATCGCGGACGAGGCCGCGGAGCTGGGTCGGCTGGCCGTCTGGGTGAACAACGCGGGCGTGCTCTTCGCCGGCGATGCCTGGAGCCACCCGGACGTGGAGATCGCCACCATCCTCGACGTCAACGTACGCGGCGTCATGGCGGGTTCGGCCGCCGCGGTGGCGCAGATGGGACAGGCGGGCGGAGCGATCCTCAACGTCGCGTCCATCTCGGCACTCGGCCCGGTGCCCGGCCTCGCGCTGTATGCCGCGACCAAGGCGGCCGTGCTGTCGTACACCTCGTCGCTGCAGGGCGACCTCGCCCACGCCGGGCTGCCGATCCGCGCGCACGCGCTGTGCCCGGACGTCGTCGGCACGCAGATGGTGAGCACTCGCGCCGAGGATCCGGGCGCGGCGCTGCTGTTCTCCGGGCCGAAGCCGCTGGACGCGGACGACGTCGCGCGGGCCGGCCTGGAGCTGATGGCCGGCCGACAGATCTTCCGCGTGGTCCCGCGGTGGCGGGGCGCGCTGGTACGGGGGCTCGACATCGCCCCGGCCGCGGGGCTGACGGTGCTCGGCGTCGTGCGGAGGATCGGCGACCGCCGGCAAGCGCGCGGCGCGCTGCGCTCACGGTGAGCGCAACCGTTGCCGGGGCCGGTCGGCGCCCCTATATTCCCATCGATGAGCGAAACCGTCATCGAGATACGTCCGGATAGCACCGCACTGCCGGGAGTCTCGATGCCGAGCCCCGCCACCGGGGACCCGGTCCGTCGCTCGTCTCCCGCGTCGCGGCGTGCGCATGGCTGAGGCGTACGCGATCGTCGACCACGCGGGTGTGGCGGTCGACGCCTCGGAACCCGCGGTGATCGACGTGCTCTTCGACGGGCAGTGGGTGTGGTCGTTCCAGTCCGAGCGTGACACCCGCAAGGTCGGGCGCGCCGCGCAGCAGCTGGCTCCGTGGCCGGCGAGCCTGCGGCCCTTCCTCCGTGGAACCGGTCACGTGACCGTGCGCGAGCGCTTCTCCGAGCGGACCCTGTTCGACGGTGACTACGCGTTCGACGACGGTGCCGGCCGGGTGCGCGTCGTCGACAGGGCCGGCCGCCCGCTCATCGTCGACAAGGCGGGCGATCTGCAGTGTGGGTTCGCTGCGCGCGGGCAGGCCACCATCGACGTGCTGCTGGACGCGGTCGAGGATGTGCTGGCCAGGCTCGCCGGTGCCGGCGTCGACGCGTTCCTGGCGTACGGCGCCCTGCTCGGCGCGGTGCGCGACGGGGCGTTCATCCCGCACGACTCGGACGCCGACGTCGCCTACCTGAGCCGGCACACGAGCCCCGTGGACATCGCCCGCGAGTCGTTCGCGCTCGAGCGGGTCATGATCGAGGCCGGGTATTGGACGTGGCGGTTCTGCGCGGGCGACTTCAAGGTGATCGTGCCCGACCCCGAAGGTGGCCGGGCCATCGACGTGTTCGCCGGCTTCGTGGTCGGGGACGTGTTCTACCTGTTGCCCGAGGTGGCCTCGGATGCGTTCCGCACAGACATGGTCCTGCCGCTCGGCGAGGTCGAGTTGCACGGTCGCAAGATCACGGCGCCGGCGGACCCCGAGGCCGTGCTGGAGATCACGTACGGCCCCGGCTGGCGGATCCCGGACCCGTCGTTCAAGTTCGAGGCGCCGCACTGGGTGCACCGTCGCCTCGACGGGTGGCTGCGCGGCAACAACGGCAACCACGACCACTGGTGGCCGTTCTACTTCGGACGCTCGCAGGAGACGGTGCCCACCGAGCCGTCGCCGTTCGCGCGGTGGGTACAGGATCAGGAGCCACCCGGATCGGCGATAGTGGACATCGGCACCGGCACTGGACGCGACGCCCTGTGGTTCGCGCGGCAGGGGCGGGACGTGCTCGGCCTGGACTACATCCCCGCCGCCACGGAGCGGGCGGGCCACCACGCGCGGGACGAGGGCCTGCCGGCACGGTTCCGCACGCTGAACCTCTACGACATCCGCCAGGTGCTGGCGCTCGGTGGCGAGCTGGCGCACCGGGACGCCCCGCCCGCCCTGTACGGGCGCTTCCTGATCCACGCCCTCGAGGACGGGGGCCGGCACAACCTGTGGCGGATCGCGGGCATGGCCCTGCGCCGCGGCGGCAGGTTCTACCTGGAGTTCCGCACCGGTCTCGACGCCGTCGCGGAGCACGAGTTCGGCGAGCACTTCCGGCGTTATCTGGAACCTGCGGCCGTGATCGCCGAGATCGAGGCGTCCGGCGGCAGCATCGAGCACTGCGAGGCCGGTCACGGACTCGCCGTCTACAAGCAGGAGGATCCCCACGTATGCAGGTTGGTAGCGGTATGGAAGCGCTGACGTCGCTGGAAGCACTGAAGGCGGGCGCACGGGCTCGAGGCCGGACGGTGAGGGGTCGGATCGACCGACTCACCTGGGCCGCCAGGACCGCCCGGCAGCTGCCGGAGCGGCTGAAGCAGCTCGAGCGGGACGTGCAGGAGAACCGGAGGCTGCACCAGCGGGTCGCGGAGCTCACCGACGTGGTCGCCGAGGTGCTGGTGCCCGCCGCCGACCGCGACGACGCCCGGATCCGCGAGGTCCTCGCGAAGTACGGCGAGACCTCGTTCTAAGCGGTCCCTCCGCGCCGCTCAGCCGGTCGAATCAGCCCTCGAGCAGCGCCCGGATGTCGGCGGCGGCCAGGCGCGCGTCGAAACCGCCGCCGCCGTCGACCACGGACTCGAACAGGGCTGCCTTGCGGGCCTTGAGCGCCATCACCTTGTCCTCGATGGTGTCGGCGGACACCAGCCGGTACACCATCACGCTGCGCGTCTGGCCGATGCGGTGGGCGCGGTCGATGGCCTGCGCCTCGGCGGCGGGGTTCCACCACGGGTCCAATAGGAAGCAGTAGTCGGCCTGTACCAGGTTCAGGCCGAAGCCGCCGGCCTTGAGGCTGATCAGGAACACGGACGCGCGGCCGGAGGTGAACTGCTCGATCACCGCCGGTCGATCGGTGGTCGAACCGTCGAGGTACGCGTACGAGATGCCCTGCTCGTCGAGTCGTTCGGCCGCCTTACGCAGGAAGCCGGTGAACTGGCTGAACACCAGCACGCTGTGGTCCTCCTCGAGCAACTCGTCGAGCTTGTCGCTGAGGTAGTCGAGCTTCGCGACGTTCTCCACCGCGAGCTCCTCGTCGATCAGGCTCGGGTCGAGCGCCAGGCGGCGCAGCAACGTGAGCGAGCGCAGGATCTCGAACCGGTTGCCGTCGAGGTCGTTCAGCAGCCCCAGCAGCTTGGCGCGCTGGTCGGCCAGGATCCGGTCGTAGGTGTGTCGGTGCTCCTCGGACAGGTCCACGGTGACCACCGCCTCGATCTTCTCCGGCAGGTCCTTGGCGACCAGATCCTTGGTGCGGCGCAGCATGAACGGCCGCACCCGGCGGCGCAGTCGGGCGAGCCGGTCGTCGTCGCCGCCGCGCTCGATGGGGCGGCGGTACTCGTCGGCGAAGTACGAGCGGCCGGGGAACAGGCCGGGCACGGTGAGCGCCAGCAGGGCCCATAGTTCCTCGAGGTGGTTCTCCATCGGGGTGCCCGTCACGGCCAGCGTGAACCGGCGGTCCAGCGCGGTCACGGCGCCGAACGCCTTGGAGCGCGGGTTCTTCACGAACTGGGCCTCGTCCAGGATCACGCCGGCCCACGCCAGACCCGAGTACTGCTCGTCGTCCAGCCGCAGCAGCGTGTACGAGGTCAGCACCACGTCGGCGCCCGCCACCACGTCCGCCAGCGGGATGCGCGACTTGGCGGAGGTCTCCGTCACCGTCGCCACCGTCAGATGGGGGGCGAACCGGGCGCACTCGGCGGCCCAGTTGGCGACCACGGATGTGGGCGCGACCACGAGGAACGGCCCGGGCTGCTCCGCGTGCGCACGGCAGATCAGCGCGAGGGTCTGCACGGTCTTGCCGAGACCCATGTCGTCGGCGAGGATTCCACCGAAACCGTTGTCCCACAGGAACGACAGCCAGTCCAGGCCGTCGCGCTGGTACGGCCGCAACTCGGCCGCCAGAGACGGCGGCGTCTCCTGCCGGGGCAGCTCGCCCGCGGTGAGCGCACCTACCCGGCGGCGCCAGTCGGCGTCGAGCTGCGCATCGTCGGCCAGCTCGGCGAGGTCGTCGACGAGCCCGGCCTGGAACCGGCTGATGGTGAACGACCCGCCACCGTCCTCACCGGAGGACCGGCGCCGGCGCCCCCGCACCGGGAGCTCGCGCGCCTCGCCGATCAGCTCGCGCAGGCGGTCGAAGCGCTCGCCGTCGATCCGGGCCAACAGGCCGCCGGGCGTGACGATGGTGTCCTGGCCCGCCGCGACCGCGGTGAAGACGTCCCGGAACGGCACCGGCTCGCCGTCGACCTCCACGGTGACCTCGAGGTCGAACCAGTCGGTGTTCCCGGGCCGGTCCGACGACCCCACCGACACCGACATCGTCGCCGCCCGCTCGGCCCAGCGGAAGCCCGGGTCGCCCCGCACCTCGACGGCCAGGTCGGGCACCGTGCGCAGCACGGGGGCCACGTCGGCGAGCCACAGCGCCGCCTCGGTGCCGGTATAGAAGCCCTGCGAGTGGTCGACGGTGACGCCCGCGTCGCGCAGGGCGTGCAGCATCGCGCGGGTGATGCGCTGCTGGCCGACGGCGTCGGCGAGTCCGGGAGGTTCGGTGCCGAGCGCGAAGTCGCGGGTGTCGGCGCCCACCGAGTATCGCCACCTCCACGCCACCTCGAGCTCGCCGGCGCCGGCGAAATAGCAGGCGGCGCAGACCAGTACGGGACGGCTGACGGCGATGTCGCCCACGGCGGAGCCCGGGTCGCGCACGGGCGTGGTCGCGGCCAGGAACGGCAGGTACTTGTCGCGGAGGCGGGGCAGGTCGGCCGCGGGCACGTGGACGGGCGTGAATCGGCGCAGCGCCGCGGTGTGCTGCGGCGTCAGGGGCGCCGCGAGCGGTGCCAGGCGCAGCACGCCCGGGTCCAGCTGGAACAGCCCGGTGGCACGCTGCATCCCGAGCAGCCCCCCGGTGAACGGCTTGGGCCCGCCTCCGAGGTCGGCCTCGAGGACCAGCTCTACACCCGCGCCGGCGGTCTCGACACCCCCGCCGGTCGTCTCGACACCGGCGGCGGCAGCCTCGACCGGCCCGGCGACCAGGCCGAGGCGGGTGGGCGGCCCGAGGATCACCTCGGTGCGCGGGGCCTTCGCGAGCAGCGGCACCCCCGCGTCGCGCACGGCCCGCAGCTGCTCCCACAGCATCGGGGTGTCGATCGATCCCAGGTCCACCCACGCGTCGGCCCCGTACACCGACCACGTGGCCAGCTGGGCGAGCGCCGTCAGCGGCTCGCGGTGCGGCGCGGGGATGCGGGTGGAGCCGGCGACGGTGCGCCAGCGCAGGTCGCCGGCCACCCACGAGCCCTCGCGCATGCCCGGCATCACCAGTCGCGCGGACAGCCGGGCGCCGGAGTACGTGCCGCGCGCGTCCATGTCGAACTGCACCGCCACGGGGACGACGGTGGCGGTCGGCGTCGGCCCCGGGAGCAGCGCCTCGAGCTGTTTCTCCCACGGGACCGCGGCGGGCCCGGCACCGTCGACGTCCTCGGTGGTGAGCTCGAGCAGCAGCGCCGCGCCGTGCTTGCAGCTCAGGCCCACGGGGCACGTGCACAGGGAGCGGACGGGGACCCAGCGCTGACCGGAGCGGCTGACCCACACGCGGGTCTCGTACTCGCGGGTGCCGGCGACGATGCCCGTCACGACCTTCTTCTCCGGCTCCCACTCCAGATCGGCGATCAGACCCGTCGAGACGTACTCCCGAGCCCGACGCACCGTAGGTGCGCCGAAGAAGGGAACCAGGTCGCTGTCGACGAAGGAGGGTCCGCTCATAGCCAAGCGGCCAGTATAGCCGGATTCGGTGGGCCTCCGAGCGTTCGATGCGGCCCGCGTCGGTCCTGTCAATGTGCTGTCGGCCCGTGCGTTGAATTGATCGCACATGGGACGTGCCGCTACCGTACCGGGGAGACCGCCGAGGTGGTGTGCCGAATGCATTCAGGGATTGTGAATAGTGAGCGTGGATCAACGAGCGGGCGGCGACCAAGAGGGTAAGGCGTTGGAGGACCCGTCTGTCGACGGGGCCGTGGCGGCGGTAGCCGACGGTGGCGCGGTGGCCGACCCAGCGACCGGTAGTGGCGCCCCGGGGGCGACGTCGGGCGGGAGCAAGCCCCGCAAGAAGAGCGGTCACCTCTACGAGATCGACTTCGTCCGGCTCATCACGTTCGCCGGCGTGATCCTCGATCATTGCGTGTCGGGGACGACGGTCCCCACCAACGTCGCGTCCAACGCGATCCAGATGGCGCTGCACTACACCCGCAACTCGTTCTTCGCGCTCACCGGGTTCGTGCTGGTCTACCAGTACCGGTTCAAGGAGCTCAAGGCCACCACGTTCTGGCGGCGGCGATTCAAGCTGATCGGCCTGCCGTACCTGCTCTGGACCGTCTTCTACTGGCTGTATCACTACACGCTGCTGTGGCCGCCCTACTTCGGCAGCTTCGCGAAGGGGTTCGACTCGGGCTCTGCGACGTGGCAGTCGTTCAAGACGCTGGGCTACGACATCTTCAGCGGTAACGCCTGGTATCACCTGTACTTCGTGTTCTGCACCATGCAGGTGTACGTCGTGTTCCCGTGGGTGCTCAAGTTCCTGCGGTGGTCGTTCGGCTACCACAAGTACATCCTCGCCGCGAGCTTCCTGTTCCACGTCTACGTGCTGCACATGATGAGCGGTCCCAAGCCCGCGTTCTTCGACACCTGGCTCACGAACAAGCTGTGGGTCCACCTGCCGCTGACCATGATCCCGTACCAGTTCTTCACAGTGGCGGGCATGATCGCCGCGATGCACTTCGACGCGTTCCGTGCGTTCGTACGCAGGTGGTGGTACGCGGTGTTGGCGGCCACCTTCGTCGTGGGGTTCGTCACCGTCCTGTACTACCTGCATCGGACGCACCACATGATGGCTTCCGACGCAGCCAGCGTCTTCAAGCCGTACAGCGTGTTCCTCTTCATGGGCATCGCGCTCAGCCTGTACGGGATCGGCACCCTGTGGTCGGAGCGTCGCTCGCCCGGGTCGATCGCCGACAATCTGATGTCCAAGGCGGCCGACCGGTCCTTCGGCATCTTCCTCGTGCACGGGTTGTCGTTGCAGGAGCTTGCGCCCACCATCCAGCGCTTCCGATTCACCGTCTACGCGCCGTGGGTCACCATCGTCACCTACATCGCGTGTATCGCCGTCACGGTCGTCGCCGTCGAGGTCCTGCGGCGCTCCCCGCTGAGCCTGGTGACGACCGGCCGCGAGATGATCCCGCTCGCCAAGCAGAACGTCCGCGACGTGCTGGTGTTCGGCGTGGCGTTGATCGCGGTCGGCGCGCTGCTGCAGAGCGTGCTCGACATGCCCGTCGGCACGATGATCTGGGTCGTCGGCGTCATCCAGCTGCTGAGCACCGCCGGCTGCCTGGTCGCTGCGCGCCGCCGCACCGTCGCCGCCTGACGGGGGTCCTGCTGCCGGACGGCGCCTGCGTGGGGGGTACCGACGGTGCCTGGCTGAGCAGGGTCTGGCTCCGCGCCGCCGAAGTCGGTTGACTCGACGGGTACAGCACGAGTCGGCCTACGGGCAGAGATGGAGTACCCAGCGATATGAGGATCTCGCAGACGGCGCAGGAGAACTACGAGCAGCTCTTCCCGGAGAGCGAAGGCACGCTCGCGGCGACCGATCCGGACCTGACCGAGGTGTTCCGCAACTTCGCGTTCGACGAGGTGCTCCGCGACAGCCCGCTGGAGCCCCGGACCAGGCTGATGGTGCAGCTCGCGGCGCTGATCGCGTGCCAGGCGCACGGCGAGTACCGCGCGATGCTCGGGGCGGCGCTCACGGCGGGCGTCACGCCCGTCGAGGCGAAGGAGATCGTCTACCAGGCGGTGCCGTACGTCGGGATGGGGCGCGTCCGTGAATTCGTGCACGCCACCAACGAGGTGCTCACCGAGCGGGGCGTCGAGCTTCCGCTGCCCAGCCGGTCCACCACCGCGCCGGACACCCGCGCCGCGGCCGGGCTAGCGGTGCAGAAGCGGATCGTCGGCGCCGAGCGGGTCGACGCGATGTATGCGAACGCGCCCGCCGACGAGGCGCACATCCAGCGGTTCCTCTCGGCCGACTGCTTCGGCGACTACGTCACCCGCGACGGCATCGACGTCCCGACGCGCGAGCTGCTCACGCTGTCGATGCTCGCGGCCCAGGGCGGCTGCGACGCCCAGGTGCGCGGTCACGTCGCCTGCAACGTCAACGTCGGCAACGACCGCGCCACGCTGCTGGCGGTGGTCACCGCGCTACTGCCGTACATCGGCTATCCGCGCACCCTGAACGCGATCGCGGCGATCGACGCGGTCGCGCCCGCAGGAACTCCGAATGAGTGATGTGATCGTCGTCATCGGAGCCGGCTCGATAGGGCAGGCGATCGCCCGGCGCGTCAGCGCGGGCAAGCACGTGCTGCTCGCCGACCTCCGACAGGAGAACGCGGACGCGGCGGCCCGGGTGCTTGCCGATGCGGGGTTCGAGGTGAGTGCCGCCGTCGTCGACGTCTCCTCCCGGGCGTCGGTGCACGCCCTCGCGGACGCCGCGACCGCGCTTGGAGCGGTCACCGGTGTGATCCACGCCGCCGGCGTCTCGGCGAGCCAGGCCACCGTCGAGCAGATCCTGCGCGTCGATCTGTACGGGAGGCGCTGGTGCTTGAGGAGTTCGGGCGGGTGATCGCCGCGGGCGGAGCCGGGGTGGTGATCGCGTCGCAGTCGGGACACCGCCTGCCTGCGCTCACCGCGGAGCAGGACTTGCAGCTCGCGACCACGCCGGTCGACGAGTTGCCGGACCTGCCGATGCTCCAGCCGGATCGGCTCAGCGACCGCCTCCACGCTTACCAGATGTCCAAGCGCGCCAACGTGCTCCGCGTCATGGCGGAGGCTGTGCGGTGGGGCGAGCGCGGGGCGCGGGTCAACGCGATCAGCCCCGGCATCATCATCACCCCACTCGCCCGCGACGAGCTCGACGGCGCCAACGGGGCAGGCTATCGGCGGATGATCGAGCTCAGCCCCGCCGGGCGCGCCGGCACCCCCGACGAGGTGGGCACGGTCGCCGAACTGCTCCTGGGCGCGCAGGGCGCGTTCATCACCGGCAGTGACATCCTCATCGACGGCGGCGGCACCGCCTCGCACTTCTACGGTCCCCTCGCGGGGCGGACTCCCATGCCCGAGTCGCACACGGCCGAGTCGCACACGGCCGAGTCGCGCGGGGACGACGTGCACAGGGCCGACGCGCAAGGGGATGACGCGCAGGATGCGGAAGGCGAGGCACTGCCGTGACCCGCGGCCACCAACAACGCCGACCTGCCGATTTCGGCCCCAGCCGACCCGACCGGCGGCGGGGTCGACGGGTGGCGGGTCGGTGACCCGGTGATGGGGTCGATCCCGAATTCGTTCGCCGAGGACGTCGTCGCCGGTCAGACGTTCGTCGAGTGCCTACCGGCTACGGCCGAGGATGGGCACGTCGTGAATATCGGCCGCCTCGCCGTCCCGATCTCGCGCATCGACCTCGACGCCCTGTCGTACCGGCACCTGACCGTGCACGGGGTGCCCTTCGGCTTCACCCGCGATGGGGAGATGGCCGGAGTCATAGCCGGCCTCCTGCCCGATGTCCGCCCGGCCGTCGCCCGGGGGAGAGAGCCGACCGGTGATCGACCAGACTGTCGACATCCGCGAGTTCCGGCAGGCCGCCGACCGGCTCCGCTCCGGTGACGCGGTCGGCAAGATCGTGCTCACGTTCCCTTGATCGCGTGCTGACCGGCGTACTTCCATTGCGTCACGTGGCGTAACGCCTGACCGCACTCCGCGCCGCGGATCTAAAGACGGTCGCGCCCGTAGTTCGTCGGGAAGATCAGATGCTCGTGTTCTCCGCGGCGGTGTCGGGCTGATATCGCCTGGCGGGGGTCCATCGGATCGGCGCGGCCGTATCGTCGCCGTCCATCCGGATGCGGCCCGTCACAGCCAAGTGATGCAGGTGGGCGTAGGTCTCGCCCAGGGCCTGCCGCTGCGCTCGCGCGTCGAAAGATGTGAACGGCCGCGACCAGTGCAGAGCGGCGGCGACCTGCCAGGTGGTGTCGGCGCCCTGCTGCACCGCGTCGCTCACCTCGGCGAGCCGCAGCTGATGGTGGTCGAGGACTGCGGCGACGCGCCGGGACGGCTGTGCGAAGGGCCATTCATGCCCTGGGAGGACCAGGGTGGAGTCGGATGCTGCAGCGACGCGGCGCAGCGACGTCTCGTACTCCGCGAGCGGGTCGGGGCACGAACCGGGACGTTTCGAGACGTTCGGTGTGATCCGGGGCAGGAGGTGGTCGCCGGTGAACAGCAGTCCCCGTTCCCGGTCGAGGAAGCACAGGTGCCCGGCGGTGTGTCCGGGAGTGTGGACCACCTCGAGGCAGTCCCCGGTGTCCGGGACGCGCGCACCGTCGAGCAGGGTCAGGTCCGGTTGCACGTCGACCATCGCGTCGACCAGACGGGACACCTCGCCGCGCAGTCCCTCGTGGCCTGGCACGCCGCACCGCAGCAGCCAGGCGCTGAGTCGGCCGATCCATTCTGTCTTCTCGCCGGAGGAGACGATCTGGGGGCGCTCCGCCTCGTGGACGGCGATCCATGCGTCGCTGGCCGCCTGGATGCGGCCCGCGAGACCGTAGTGGTCCGGGTGCACGTGAGTGGCGACGACCCCGACGACGTCTCCCACCCGACGGCCCGCGCGTGCGAGGCCGGCTTGGAATGCGGCCCAGCCCTCGTCGGTGTCCCAGCCCAGATCCACCACTATCAGGCCCTTGGGGACCTCGACCGAATACGAGTACGAGTAGCCCATGACACTGGGGAACGGCATCGCCGTCGCCCACACGCCGGGTGTCACACACCAGCCGGGCGGGGTCTTAGGGCGGATGCGCGCAGCATCGGGCGGCGACCCGGTCGCCCCGGCCCGTGGGTGGGGTTGGTTGAACATCATCACTCCGGTCGCGTATCCGATGTTTGGTTCTTATATCGGTACAACGTACGGATGGCACTCAGGTTGTGTCAACGCGTCGCTCAGGACGTCGAGCGCAACGTTGCACAGGCGGCGGGGGATCAATACGGGCACGACCGCTGCGGCTTCGTGTGCGTTATCCGACCGCAGCTCGGGGGTGATTTAGGTGTACTGGTAGTTCCTCCCTTGTTCCTGCGTGCGGGCTTAGCGTCGAGTCCGGGAGCCGCCGGGCTCTCGTTCTTCGGAGGAGGAATCGCATGGCACAGGAACGAAGTCGCGCGCAGCAGCTGGTCGGGGACATCGCCCCGAAGTTGGCGGAGTTGACCGACGACGTTTTGTTCGGCGATGTCTGGGCGCGCCCCGGGCTCTCGCCTCGGGACCGCAGTCTGATCACGGTGGCGGCGTTGACAGCGTTGGGACGTACCGACCAACTGCGCTCGCACCTCGGTCTCGCCTTGGACAACGGTGTGACGACAGACGAGTTGGCCGAGACGGCCACGCATCTGGCGTTCTACGCGGGCTGGCCGGCCGGGATGACGGCGGCCACGACCCTGAAGCAGGTCGTCGATGCCCGGTGACCATATGAACGACCAAGTGATGGTCGCCCTGCCCGCGCCCGCGACCGCGAAGGCGGCGGCGGATCGATTCACCGGCGACGTGTGGGTGGACGGCATCACCGGCGGAGCCGGCCCCGGCACGGCGACTCTCGCGACTGTGCGGTTCTCGCCGGGCGCGAGGACCGCCTGGCATCGCCATGCCAACGGCCAGACCCTGCACGTGACCGCCGGGCAGGGGATCGTCCAGTCTCGGGACGGGAACACCATTGTGATGCGGCCGGGGGACACGGTGTACACACCGCCGGGCGTCTGGCATTGGCATGGTGCAACGCCGGATTGCTTCATGGCGCACCTCGCGCTCTCGGTCGCCGGGGGCGATGTCGACTGGGGCGAGCACGTCGGCGCCGACGAGTACACCACCGCCGCGCGTCACGGTGAGGCCGGTAGGAGTAGCCGATGACCAGAGGCCGCGCCACATCGTCCGGAGGTCCGATCACGATCGCTGCGCAGGGCGGCTTCGCGGCCGGCGGCACGGTCGCCTACCGCGGCGGGGACTTCGATCCGCGCAACCCCATGGACCCCGCCGGGCAGACACTGCACGGTGATCATGCCCGGGTCACGTTCCAGATCCCTACGGATGCCCGGCCGCTACCACTGTTGTTCTGGCACGGCTGGTGGTCCGACAGCGGCTGCTGGGACACCACCCCCGACGGCCGGGAGGGGTTCCGCACCCTGTTTCTGCGGCGTGGATTCCCGGTGTACCTGCTCGATCAGCCCCGGCGCGGCTCAGCCGGGAAGACCACAGCCGGCGCCTCGGTGCCGACGGATCCGAACGAGCAGTGGTTCTTCAATCAGTTCCGGCTCGGGCTGTGGCCCGAGCCCTACGACGGCGGTCGGTTCGCGCCCGGACCGGCTGCGCTCGAGCAGTTCTTCCGGGCCATGGTGCCCGACACCGGACCGCTCGACACCGACGTGATCGTGTCCGCCGCATCCGCGGCGATCGACCGCATCGGCGATCTCGTGCTGGTGACCCACTCGCACGCAGGCGGGTTCGGATGGCTGACCGTTCTGCGCAACCAGGCGATCCGCGCGGTGGTCAGCATCGAACCCGGCAGCGGGTTCGTCTTTCCCGAGAGTGAGCTGCCCGACGCCATGTCCAGCTCGAACGGTGTACTGGCACCGGAACCCGTGCCGGACGAGGAGTTCGAAGCGCTGACCCAGATCCCGATCATCGTCTACTACGGCGACAACATTCCGACCGCGCCGACCGACGTCGCCGGCCGGGACAACTGGCGCGTCCGCCAGGACATGGCCCGCATCTGGGTCGACACCATCAACGAGCACGGCGGCGACGCGACGTTCGTGTCGCTACCCGAACGAGGCATCACCGGGAACTCCCACTTCGCGTTCAGTGACATCAACAACGTCGAGATCGCCGACCAGATCTCGGCGTTCCTCAGCGAACAGCGCCTCGACTGACGGACCAGTCCGACGACACAACTGACCGCGCCGGTCTCGGCGCGGTATCGAGAGGAGACACGAATGACCGAGGCGCACACCGACTCCACAGCGAACGGGCTTGCGGTGTTGGATTACCGGCAGAACCCGTTCGGTCTGGTCTACGAGGACGCGATCACCGCGAATGAGCCGGGCGAGGTTGCCATCCATCCGGTCACCTACACGCTGCGCGGCCTGCAGATCGTCGCGAACGTCTACGTGCCCGCCGACTACGACGAGAACGGCAAGGTCCCTGCTATCACCGTGGCGCACCCCAACGGGGGGACCAAGGAGCAGGTCGCGGGCCGGTATGCGCAGCGGCTGGCCGAGCAGGGCTACATCACGATCGCCGCGGACGCCGCCTACCAGGGGCACAGCGAGGGTGAGCCCCGCAGCGTGGACAAGCCCTTCTTCCGCACCGACGACATCCACGGCATGGCCGACTTCATCGCCGGCTACCCGGGAGTGGACACCGATCGGATCGGTGCGTTGGGCATATGTGGCGGCGGCGGGTACACCCTGAACGCAGCAAAGTCCGACAAGAGGTTCAAGTCGGTCGCCACCGTGAGCATGTTCAACTCCGGCCGGGTGCGTCGCAACGGCCTGCAGGACTCGCAGCTGGACACCATCCAGGATCGGCTGCGACAGGCGTCCGCCGCCCGCGCACAGGAGGCAGCGGGTGGGGAGGTCCTGTATGCCGGCGACGCCGACATGACCGACGAGCAGATCGCGGCACTGCCGTTCGATCTGTATCGGCAGGGCTATGAGTACTACTGGAGAACTCACGCGTGCCCGGGGTCTACGTTCAAGTACACGATGAGCAGCCTGGTGGATCTGATGGCCTGGGATGCCACCAACCAACTCGAGCTGATCGACGTGCCGCTGCTGATGATCGCGGGAGACGATGCCGACACCCGCTACATGAGCGAGGAGGCACTGCCCAAGGCGACCGGCACCGACGACAAGGACCTGTTCCTGATCGACGGCGCGCAGCACATCGAGACCTACTGGGTGGACGAGTACGTGGACGCCGCACTCGACAAGCTGACGGCCTTCTACGCCAGAACCGTCTGATCGTCTCGGTGTGATCGACGCGTCGGTTCTCCTGACGCACCGTGGAGTCCGGGCGCATTCGTGCCGGGCTCCACGGGTCGCACCGGGAGGTCAATCGTGCTGCGCCCGTAGCATTTTCTTGTCGAACTTCCCGACGCTGGTCTTCGGGATCACGTCGACGAAGACGATGCGGTCGGCTTCCGGCACCGCGTACTTGCTCAGCGCGTCGGAATCCACGTGAGCGAGCAGGTGCCGGCGGACTTCGTTCGCATCGACCTTCTCCTCCGATCCGAGGACGATGAACGCCATCGGTCGCTCGCCCCACTTCTCGTCCTTGACGCCGATGACCGCCGCCTCCTGCACGCCCGGCAGCTCGCAGATCAGCGACTCGAGCCCGATGGAGGACACCCATTCGCCACCGGTCTTGATGACGTCCTTGATCCGGTCGACGATCTGCACCGAGCCGTCCGGCGCCACCACTGCCACATCCTGGGTATGCAGATAGCCGCCCGCCCACAGTTCCTCCGAGGCATCCGGACGCCGGGTGTAGCCCTGGGTCAGGTACGGGGCACGCAGGACTATCTCTCCCTGCGTCTCGTTATCGCGTGGCACGTCGTGCATCTCGGAGTCGACGACCCGGAAGTCGACGAAGGGCACCGGCCGACCGGTATGTGCGCGCCACCGCACGTCGTCGTCCGCGTCGGCCGGTGTCACGCCGGGCGGGATCTGGGCGAGCGCCACGATCGGGCCGGTCTCGGACATGCCGTAGCCGGCGAAGACGTCCATGCCCTTGGATGTTGCAGCTCTACACAACGCAGGCGGGAGCTTCGCGCCACCGATGATCATGGTCCAGTCGGACAGGTCGTGCCCCGACGCATCGGCGGCGTTGAGCAGCATCTGCAGAATGGTCGGCACACAGTGTGAGAAGGTGACGCCCTCGGAGAGCTTCAACTCCAGGAGGTCGCCGGGTACGTACCGACCTGGCAGGACGATCTTCAGCCCGAGCGTGAGTGCGACGAAGGGCATGCCCCATGCCAGCACGTGGAACATCGGGGTGATGGGCATATAGACGTCTTCACGATGGATGCGTTGACCCGCACGCGGCGAGCACAGTGCCATCGCGCTGGCCATCGTGTGGAGGACGATCTGGCGGTGGCTGTAGTAGACGCCCTTGGGATCGCCGGTGGTGCCCGTGGTGTAGAAGGTCGCGGCCGTCGTGCTCTCGTCGAAGTCGGTGAAGGCGTAGTCGGGCGACGCGCGTCCGACGAGCTCCTCGTACTCACCGGCGATCATCCACCCGGTGGTCGGCACGGTCTGACCGTCGGCGATCACTATCACCTCACGAACGCATGTGAGTTCGTTCTTGACCGCATCCAGCATCGGCAGGAAATCGATGTGCACGAGCACGGTCTCGGCCTGAGAGTCGTTGAGTGTGTAGACGATCTGGCTGGGCGCGAGCCGGACGTTGACCGTGAACAGCGTCGCGCCCATCATCGGGATCGCGAAGTAGCTCTCGAGGTATCGATGGCTGTCCCAATCCATGACCGCCACCGTCGCTCCGTGCCGCACGCCGAGTGCGTCCAGAGCGGAGGCGAGCTGGCCGACCCGCCGCCGAAAGTCGCGGTAGGCGTAGCGCACCTCGCCGCGGTAGGTGATCTCCTGATCCCCGTACAGGCTCAGCGAGTTGGTGAGAAGCTGCCTGACGAGCAGGGGGTAGGAGTACGCGCTGGGGGTGCTGGCGATCAGGTTCTCAGGCATACGGTCTCCATCGGCGAGTCGGCGTGCAGGATCGGTGGGGCGGCCGGGGCGAGTGGGTGGCGGCATCTGTTGTGGAACGGCTTCCGCACCGGTCTCATGCAGAGGTGACCGGGCGTCCTGATGTTTGACACGTCGCGCCGACCCCACTACGTTCATTATACCGTAGTCAAGATCGTATCTATGAACAACGGCGAGAACTGTGGCGGAGGGGTGTCAATCGCCGAACCTGTACCGCCGCCGAATTCGATCCGTTTCGGCTTCGGGGGCATGCGCGGGGTGCCTGCCTGACGCCGGGCGGTGGTCTCCGCTCGCGGGCACGGTCGTTCGGTTCTCCCGCCGCGTGGACGACGAAGCTGCTCCCGGTCTCGCGACCTGTCGCACCGGCTCCGGGGGGCTTGGCTGCCGCCGTCGACCATCGCCATGTGTTGGCCAGCGACCGGCCCGGCCGTCTCCGCCCCCGGTCTGAGTGAGACTTGTCGAATGCTTGACGCAGTGTGGCCGCCACCTCTATTATGGTCGGAAATACGAACAATATTGCGATACTGCGAACGATGGTTTCATCACCGCTTCGGGGATGAAGGGAGACGGCATTGAGTGCCCCAGAGGGCGTCAAGCTCATCGATGTCGGCCAGTTCTACTCCGGTCCGTACTGCACCATCGCGATTACGCGGCCAGGCGCCGAGATGATCGAGATCGAAGCGCCGGAAGGGGATCCCAACCGGCGACTCCCCACCGTCGACGGTGACCTCTCGCCCAGCGCGGCACCGGATTCGGCTCCTACGGCCCGTTGTTCGTGCAGATCATGGCCGCCACTCGCCTGCTGGCGGCGCTGTACCGGCGGAGAACAACGTCATCTGAGAAACGGAGCTGATAGGTAAATGACCACTTCCGGGGACTTCAGCCTGCGCCATGTGACGCCGGCATTCCGCACCTACGCCGGCGCGGACGCGCTTCGTCGGTTCACCACGGAGCTCGACCGCGCGGGGCTGGGGCGTGCGGTGATCGTCACCGTGCCGCCCGTGTTCGCGAACGGCGAAGCGGCAGAACGCCTGCGCGGCGCTCTCGGCGACAGACTGGCAGGGGTCTTCGACGGTGTCGTCGAGCACAGTCCGCTGCCGGCGGTCGTCGCGGCCCGTGACTTCCTCGCTGATCATCGGGCAGACGTGGTGATCGCGGTGGGGGGCGGTTCCGCAGTCGTGACGGCACGCGCCGCGTCGATCCTGCTGGCCGAGGGCAAGGACATTCGCGACCTGTGCACCCAGCGCGGCGCGGACGGCGCCCTGACCAGTCCGCGCCTGAGTGCACCGAAGCTTCCCCAGTGGGTGATCCCGAGTACCCCTACCTCGGCGTACGCCAAAGCGGGAGCGGCGGTACGGGACCCGGAGACCGGGGATCGGCTCGCGCTGTTCGATCCGAAGATCCGCGCGCAGGGTGTCGTCCTCGACCCGGTCATCGCCGGCACCGCGCCGGTGGGCCTGATGCAGTCGGCTTCGCTCAACGTCTTATCGATGGCGGTGGAGGGCCTGCTGTCCCGCACCGACGATCCGCTCGCCGATGCTCTGTTGGCCCAGGCGCTGCGGTCCGTCGCCCTGTGGTTGCCGCGGCTGCACGAAGCCCCGGAAGCCTCCGAGCCGCGCCTACAACTGATGCTCGCCGCGTTGCTCGGTGGACAGGGAAGCGACTTCACCGGCGGCGGCCTGGCGCAGGCTCTTTCGCACGCGATCGGCCCCCGCTCGACGGCAGCCAACGGAACGGTGGAGGCTCTGCTGATCCCGCACGCAGCCCGGTTCGTTGCGGACGTGGTCGCGGATCGCTTCGCGCTCGTCGGCGACGTCTTGCGAGTACCGAATCCGGCTCCCGAGACCGTCGTCACCGCCGTCCAGGAACTGCTCGCGTCCTTCGGCGTTCCGGCCCGGCTGCGCGACGTCGGAGTCACCGAAGATGCCCTGATCGAATCGGCGGATCACGCGATGGACGACTGGGCGATCACGGCATCACCGCGAGTTCCCACCCGTGACGAGGTCATCGAACTCCTCACGGCCGCATGGTGACCCGCCCCACGAACACGAGACCCCGACGACTAGTGGAGAGACAAGGATGACTACAGCAGAGACATCGAGCGACAAGGGCATCACTACCGAACTCGCGGCAGGAAAGTTCACCGACGAGATGCTGCAGAAGATGCGGGATCTGATCGGCACCGAGCTGCGTACCGATTCGTGCGTGAACAACGAATACGCAACCCGCCTCGCGATCCTCCGGTTCTGCGAGGGCATCGGCGACGACAACCCGCTCTGGACCGACGAGGAGTACGGCAAGTCCACCCGGTTCGGTGAGATCATCGCCCCGCCCAGCTTCATCTTCGCCTGCCTCGGCTCGATCCAGGTCGGTTGGCCCGGCCTGGGCGGCTTCCACGCCGAGACCCGGATGAAGTTCGAGCGGCCGATCAAGGTGGGCGACAAGATCACTGCGAAGGTCGTGTTCGACGGCTTCGACGGCCCCACCGAGAGCAACTTCGGCGGCAAGCGGATCAAGGACTACCTGCGCCAGGAGTACTGGAACCAGGACGGCGAGTTGGTGGCCACGTTCATCTGCTCCCGCATGCGGTTCGAGCGCGGCGAGATGCAGAACCGTCGCGAGTCCCGCAAGATCGAGCTGCCCCATCCGTGGACCGACGAACAGATCGAGCAGATCGAGGAGAACATCCTCGCCGAGAAGCCGCGCGGTGCCACCCCTCGTTACTGGGAGGACGTGCAGGTCGGCGACGAGCTCGACACCGTCACCAAGGGACCGCTCGGCCTGACCGACGAGATCGCCTACATCGCCGCCGGTGCCGCGCCGGTGCCGCGCCTCACCGCACACGGCGTGGCGCTGCGCAAGTACCGCAAACACCCCAAGTGGGCCTACCGGGATCCCAACACCAAGGCGCTGGAGCCGGTGTACTCGGTGCACTACAACGACTACGCGGCCAGCCTGCAGGGCGCGCAGATCGCGTACGACGTGGGCATCCAGAGGACCTGCTGGGGTCTGCACTGCCTGACCAACTGGGCTAGCGACGACGGATTCGTCAAGTCCATCCACGGCCAGTACCGCTCGCACGTCTACCTGTCCGACGTGGTGGTGCTGGGCGGCACGGTGGTCGCCAAGGAGATCGATGAGGACGGTGACCACATCGTCGAGATCGAGACGCGGGCCATCAACCAGCGCGACCAGAACGTGATGCCCGGCTCCGCGGTGATCGTTCTGCCCACCAAGGGGGAGTGACGTGGCACAGGACATCGTCTGGGGCGGTGACATCGCGGTCGAGGAGGTCCGCGGTATCCCGTTCAAGATCTACACCGATCGGCCGCGGCACATCGGCGACCTGCTCGCATACGCGAGCAGGTGGGGCGACCGCGCCCACATCGTGCAGGGCGACCGGGTCGTCACGTTCACCGACCTGCAGCGCGCGGCCGACGCCAAGGCCGACGTCCTGGCCGACGGTGGCGTGCAGGCCGGCGATCGGGTGCTGCTGATCGGCTGGAACAGCCCGGAGTGGATTATCAACTTCTGGGCCTGTGCGCTGATCGGCGCTGTACCGGTCCTAGGCAACGGCTGGTGGAGTGCCGGCGAGGTCGCGGATGCCATCGACACGGCCAAGGTCACCCTGGCGCTCGCCGACCGGCGCGGCGCGACCAAGCTGCCGGAGTCCTTCCCCACGGGCGTCTGGGAGTGCGATATCCCGACTGAGGACATCGCCTTCGAGTCCCCGGAGAAGGCACCGGAGGATGCGCCGGCGGTGATCGTCTTCACCTCGGGCACCTCCGGGAAGCCGAAGGCGGTCGTGCTGGCCCATCGCTCGCTGCTCGCCGGGTTGCAGATGCTGCTGCACATTACGCGGCGGTTCCCGCAGATGGTGGACGAGTCGACCGGTGACGCCGGCCTGCACACCGGACCCATGTTCCACATCGGGGGCGTGCAGACCCTGCTCCGAGCCATCATGGTCGGCGACACGCTGGTGATGCCGGCGGGCAGCTTCAAGCCCGAGGAGGCGTTGCGGCTCATCGAGGAGTGGAAGATCGCCCGCTGGAGTGCGGTTCCCACGATGGTTGCCCGGGTACTCGAGCACCCGGATGCGCAGACTCGTGACCTCACCACTCTCAAGTCGGTCACCGTCGGTGGTGCACCGGTCCATGCCGAGTTCGTCGAACTGCTCCGCACCGGCCTGCCCGGGGTCGAGCCGCGGGTCGCGACCGGCTACGGCCTCACCGAGAACGGCGGCCAGGGGACGGCGGCGTCCGGCCGAGACACGGTCGAGCGACCCGGCTCGTGCGGGCGCCCGTTGCCCTGCGTCGAGGTCAGGATCGAGGGTGCCACCGATCACGTGGACGGCGAGATCCTGCTGCGGAGCCCCACTCAGATGCTCTACTACTACGGCGAGGAGAGCTCGCCGATCACACCGGACGGGTGGTTGCACACCGGCGACCTCGGCCGGATCGACGACGACGGCTACCTCTACATCACCGGCCGCGCCAAGGACATGATCATTCGTGGCGGGGAGAACATCGCCCCGGCCGCCGTCGAGGCCGCGTTGGCGAAGTCGCCGAGCGTGGTGGAATCGGTCGTGTTCGGTGTGCCGAATCCGGATCTGGGCGAAGAGGTCATGGCCGTGGTGGTGGTCACCGGCGGCATCACCGAGGCGCAGCTCGTCGAGCACATGCGAGCGAACATCTCGTCGTTCGCGGTACCCACGCGATGGCAGATCGAGACCGAGCCGCTGCCGACCAACCACGCCGGCAAGATCGACAAGCCGGCCATTGCGGCCGCGGCCCGCGCGAAGCTGGTGGAGGCGGCGCGGTGACCGAATCCATCGGAGTGTCCATCGCCGATCACGTCGCAACCGTCGAGCTGCGTCGGCCGCCGCACAACTTCTTCGACGAACAGCTCCTGACCGAGCTCGCCGACGTGGTGACATCGTTCGATGACGTCGACGAGGTGCGGTCCCTCGTTCTGTGTTCCGAGGGACGCAACTTCTGCGCCGGGGCCGATCTCCGCGGCATGGGACCGGGCGGAATCCGGCGCGTGTATCGGCAGGCGGCGCGACTGTTCACCGGTCGCAAGCCCATCGTCGCCGCGGTCCACGGACGGGCCGTCGGCGGGGGCCTCGGGCTCGCGATGGCCGCGGACTTCAGGGTCGCGGCACCCGACGCCCAACTGACCGCGAACTTCGCGCAGCTGGGCTTCCACCAGGGCTTCGCCCTCTCGGTGACGTTGCCGGCCGCGGTCGGGCGGCAACTGGCACAGGATCTGCTGTACACCGGCCGAGTGGTGGGCGGCTCCGAGGCCGTGGAGATCGGACTGTGCGATCAGCTCGCCGACGATCCACGGGCGGCTGCACTCGCCTACGCGGCGAGGATTGCGACCTCCGGGCCGCTTGCGGTGCCCGCGATCCGGGCCACCCTGCGGCGGCCGCTGATCTCCGACGCCGTGGCGGCGCTGGATCTGGAGGCGACGGCCCAGGCAGCGCTGCTCGACACCGCGGACTTCGCGGAGGGAATCGCCGCCTCGATCGGCAAGAGGTCGCCGGTCTTCACCGGCTCCTGAGTACCAGGCGGGTGAGCGAGCAGGCGGGCGACGGCGCGAGGATCACGGCCGTCGCCTGCCTGTCGTAGCCACCGGATGTCGAACCACGAACTCTTTTGATCCATCTTGAGGAGGCTCTGCATGAGCTCACCCGAACCCGCCCAGCAGGAGATGGCCGCACCGCTCGACCTGCTGCTGGTCAACTCGACCAAGTCCTTCACGCGCCGGATGATGCCCGACGGCTCCTGGGTCCGACTCGCGGCCGAGGTCGCGAAGCAGCCGGCACCGTTCATCGGGAACGGTAAGGTCCTCGCCACTGAGCTTCTGCAGATCGTCGCCGGCAAGTCCGATCGCGAGCCCAAGCGCGGTGATCGACGGTTCGCAGACCCGGCCTGGACGGGGAATCCGTTGCTCAAGCGGATCAAGCAGGCGTACCTCGCAACCTCGGACACGGTCTATCGGATCCACGGCGGCCTTGAACTCGACTACTCGGACAACGAGAAGGTCAAGTTCGTCATCGATAATCTGGTCGAGGGCTTGGCGCCGACGAACAATCCGGTGCTCTCGCCGCTCGCATGGAAAGCGTTGATCGATACCGGCGGACTGTCCGTGGTCCGCGGTGCGAAGGCATTCGCCAAGGACATGAAGTCCAAGCCTCGGGTGCCGTCGATGGTGGAGCCCGACTCGTTCGCGGTCGGGGAGACGGTCGCTGTGACCCGCGGATCGGTCGTACTTCGGACGCGCCTGTTCGAACTGATCCAGTATGCCCCGCAGACCGAGCAGGTCCGCGAGATACCGCTGCTCGTGGTGCCTCCGGTGATCAACAAGTACTACATCATGGATTTGGCACCGGGGCGGAGCCTCGTCGAGTACTACGTAGCGGGCGGGCAACAGGTCTTCATGATGTCCTGGCGGAATCCCGCCAAGCGGCACCGGAACTGGGGGTTCGACGAGTACGGTGCGGCGATCGTCGAGGCTCTCGACGCGCTGGAGTCGATCACGGGCCGGAGCCGGGCGAACGTTTTCGCCACCTGCTCGGGCGGCATCCTCGCATCGATGGTGCTTTCGCACCTGGCGGCGATCGGTCAGGGCAGCCGCGTCCCCTCACTGAGCCTCGGGGTGACCGTACTCGACCAGAGCTACGCCGGCTTCGCGTCCGCGGTCTCCGGGGAAGAGGCCGCCGAGGCTGCCATCCGCTCGTCCGAGTCGAAGGGATACCTCGACGGTGCCGCGATGGCGGAGGTGTTCGCCTGGCTGCGGCCGACGGATCTGGTCTGGCGGTATTGGGTCAACAACTACCTGGAGGGCCGCTCGCCGGCGCCGTTCGACGTGCTGTTCTGGAACGCCGACACCACGCGGATGACCGCCGCGCTGCATCGCGACATGGTGCTGCTCGCGCTGCACAACAAACTCGTCACCCCCGGTGCGGCGACGATGCTCGGAACCCCCGTCGACCTGGGGAAGGTGGAGGCGGACTCCTACGTGATGGGCGGCATCGCGGATCACATCTGCCCGTGGCAGGCCACCTATCGCAGCGCGGCGCTGCTCGGAGGGCGGGATAACCGGTACGTCCTGTCGTCGAGCGGGCATATCGCATCGCTGGTCAACCCTCCGACGAACAAGAAGGCGTCCAACCGGATCGCCGACGTCGACCCGTCCATCACGCCGGACGAATGGATGGAGCGGGTCGAGAACACCCCGGGTTCGTGGTGGCCGGACCATCTGGAGTGGCTCACAGCGCGGTCCGGCGACGAGGTCGATGCGCCGCAGATTCTCGGCGCCGCGGGATTCGAGCCCCTCGCACCCGCACCCGGCACCTACGTCCTCGAGAATTGAAGGAGCCACCGTGACACTTCACGTCGGTCGCCCGACAGACCTGCTCAGCCACGTCGGCGAGAGCATCGGAACCACTGATTGGATCGAGATCACACAGGCCAGGGTGGACGAGTTCGCCGACGCCACCGGTGATCACCAATGGATTCACGTCGATCCGGATCGTGCGGCGGCCGGACCGTTCGGTCGCACCGTCGTCCACGGATTCCTCACCCTGGCACTCAGCCCGGTTGCACTGTACGAACTGCTGGTGATCGACCACCTCGAAGCGTCGGTGAACTACGGGCTGAACAAGGTGAGGTTCCCCGCCGCTCTCCCAGTCGGGACCAGAGTTCGGCTCCACATCGAGATCACGGCGGTCGCGCAGAAGCCGGCGGGTGTCGAGGTGACCTTCCAGGTGACTACCGAGGCCGACGAGGGCGACCGCCCGGTGTGCGTGGCGGAGCAGGTGGTGCTGTACCGATGACCGGCAATAACGAGCTCGAGACGAGTGAGGAGCTGATCGCCACCGGCGGCCAGCGTCTCCGCGTCCGATATCGACGTGGCATCGGCGTCCCGTTGCTGATGTGTAACGGGATCGGTGCCGGCCTGGAGTTGCTGAGCCCTGTCGTCGAGCAGCTCGATCCGAATCGTCCGGTGGTGCGGTTCGACGCTCCCGGCGCTGGTGGATCGCCCGGATCACCTGTGCCGTACAGCTTTCCGTACCTGGCCTGGGTGCTTGGGAGAGTGCTGGACCGGTTGGGCATCGGCGTGGTGGACGTTCTCGGTCTGTCGTGGGGCGGCGCGGTCGCGCAGCAGTTCGCGTTCCAGAATCCGCATCGGTGCCGCCGTGTGGTGCTGGTGGCGACCGGCACCGGGGCACTGATGGTGCCGGGGAAGCCTGCCGTGCTGGCGAAGATGCTGACGCCGCGTCGATTCCGGGATCCGGATCACGCGGCTGGAGTCTCCGAGGAACTGTACGGCGGTTCGGTACGAGGCCGCGGTGCGGACGTCGCCGCGCTGATGGGGCGGCAGATGCACACCGGTTCGGCGCGGGGATACACCCACCAGCTCGTGGCCGGTACGATATGGACTTCACTGTTCGCCCTGCCTGTCATCCGCCAGAACACCCTGGTGGTGGCAGGTCTGGACGACCCGATCATCCCGCCCGTGAACGCCCGCGTGATGAGCCGTCTGCTGCCACGCGGCCGGGTCTACTGGCATCGCGGAGGCCATATCGACCTGATCCTCAACGCCCGCGAGGTGGTTCCGTACATCGAGGACTTCCTGGGAGCCCCCGGTAGACGGATCGGAACGCGCACGGCGAACGGGTGATTGGACGGTGGCTTCTGTTCCGGAGTCGTCGCAGGCGGCTACACGATGAGTATCGCGCTGCCACGTGAAGAAACGTTAGAGGTGAGGATCAGTCGATGTCGCTGAAGATCACCGCCCTGTCGGTCGGGCGCGCGTTCGGCCTGCAGCGGCCCGCCATCACGTACATGCGGGGCTGGGGCCTGACGATCGACATCCCCCTGATCATGTTCGTGATCGAGGGGTCCGCCGTGGGCCCGATCGTCGTCGACACCGGTGCCGATGTCGGTCGCGCCGAGGAGTTTCATCGGCTTCGACTGACGCAGGAGGTGGGCGAGCGGCCGGACGAGGCGGTGCGCGGCATCGGCATAGATCCGGCCGACGTCCGGATAGTGATCAATACCCACCTGCACTGGGATCACAGCTCGCACAATCATCTGTTCCCGAACGCGGAGGTGCTCATCCAGGAACGCGAGCTGGACTTCGCTCGGCGGCCGGTGCCGTGGCAGAACCGGCAATTCGAGGTCCTCGACGGGCTCGACCCGGCGTGGCTTCGCGGGGCTGATCGGATACGGGCGGTCGACGGTGACACCGCAGTCACCGACGGGGTCACCCTGGTCTCCCTGCCCGGTCATACACCGGGCTCGCAGGGAGTGCTCGTCGAGGCGGAGTCGACCCGATATCTGATCGCCGGTGACTGCGTGTATCTGTACGAGAACTGGGAGGGCGACACCGAGGCTGACCACATTCCGTCCGGCTTCTACATCGACCTCGTCTCGTACGAGCAGTCGTTCGAGCGTATCGAATCCTTCGACTGCGAGGTGATTCCCAGTCATGACCCGAAAGTCATCGCGCGGCGGATCTTCGTCTGATCGGTCGGAACCGGTCTCGAGCCGCTTCGAGATCGTCGGCCACCCCAGCGGATTCGTCGGCGAGGGTGGGTCGCCTCGATCCGACGCGCCGCCCAGCGTGCCGCCTTCGTCCGGACCGGATGAGCCCATCGGTGAAGTGGTGGTGGCGACGCACCTGACCGACGTGATCGCCGCGGAAGAATTCGCGGGCTACGGGGCGCTGATCTTCCCGAACAGCGAGCTGATCACCACGGCGATGACAGTGACCCACACGGCGCGGCTGTTGCCCTACCACAGCAACGTCCATCCCGGCGAGGTCGCGGACACGCTGAACGCGATGCGTACCGGCGCGCGGGACGGGGCGCTCAGCTTCCAGCGCATATACGGAGACAGCGAGATCGTGCGTGATCGCGCGAAGGCGGACGTCGGTCTGTTCCGCTTCCGGGGGGCGCCGGGGGCACCATTCGCGATCGTGTCGCCCGGCGGCGGATTCTCGTATCTCGCGCGAGCGATCGACTACGTCTTCGAGCATGCTGCGGGGCTCGAGGTGTGCACCGACGGCTACTCGCTCTGGGGGAGCAGCGCCGGCGCGCGCATGGCCGCGAACCTCGCCGGCTACGGCACGGCCGCATTCGGCGGGGCCGCTCGGCCGTCGGCCGGCACCGTCGTCATGGCGTACACCGGCCACTCCGACACCGACGGCGATGTTCCACCGACGTTCGCGGTGGTGGGGAGTAACGACGGTATCGCGAGTCCGGCGATCATGGCGGCGCGGATCCGGCGCCTCGAACGCGCCGGTGTGCAGACCGAGTTCCGTCGCTATCCCGGGCTCGGTCACGGCTTCGGGCTGGGCACTGGCACCGTCGCCCAGGGATGGGTCGACGCGGCCATGGACTTCTGGGAGGCACAGCGCGGACAGCGGTAGCGACCTCAGCGCCGTGCGGGCGCGGCCCGCCCGATCACCGATGCCGCTTAGTCGGCCCGAGGCCGGTCGGGTGGCGGACTTCCCCGACAGGATGCCGTCGGCGGACGGGCAGCTCGTCAGGCCCAGCGTCCGCGCACAGCGCCCAGATCGGCGACGACCGCGCCGGGCTCTTCGGCGAGCGGCATGTTGTCTCGGTCGAGAACGGCGTCGAGCGCTGTGGCCGGGTCGGCGCGCAAAGCGGCGAACAGCGGGTCCAGATCGGCTGGCGCCGTCCCCTTTTCGGCGACCAGCTCCAACGTCTTGCGGTCCGCGGCGTCCGACGTCAGCGAGGCGATCAAGATCTGGGCTATCTGTACGCGGGACACCACACCGTCGGAGGGATCGCTCGCCCAGCGAGTGTCGCCCTGCAGCATCACCGGGCGGTTCTGGTCGGGGGCGTTGTAGTCGAACCAGCCCGGGCGCACGATCGTATAGGGAAGCCCACTCGCGCGGACGAGCCGCTCACCACGGCGTTTCCAGTCGTGGCCGGCGGTGTGTTTGGTCACCCCTATCGCCGTCATCAGAGCGATCCGGGCCGGGGCCGCGAGCACGCTCAATATGTTGCGTACGGCACCGTAGTCCACGAGCTCGGCCTGGCGCGCATCGCCGTGGCTGCCCTGGGTGAAGACGATGCCGGTGACGCCGGCGACTGCTGCGTGGAGCGTGTCCGCCGTGGTCAGGTCTCCGACGACGACGCTCGCTCTAGGGGGAAACGAGTCGGCCTGTGATTCGTTTCGTACCAGCGCCTTCGTGTCGTAGCCGGCGTCGAGCGCGGCGGCGACGGCGAGTCGTCCTATGCTGCCGGTCGCTCCGACGACGAGTACCGTTGACATCCGTTCAACCACTTCTGTTCTCCGTTTCCCTGATTCGATTCGCGATGCCGGCCTGGCGGCGGATCTTTGCGAGCGCGTCGTTGAACCCATCGGGACACCCGCTCGCACCGGCGAGTTTGCCGACTTCTACGTCGGCGAGACGTTTCCCGATCACCACGCCCGGCACGGCCGCTGCGAACCGCTCCTGGTAGCCGCGGGAGGTGTCGTTGTTGATCGGCATCGGCGTGACGGTGACGGCGGTGATCGTTCCGGCCCGGACGGTGACGGTGACGGTCATGTACGACGGCGCGCCGCCGTACACGCCCCTCGCCGTGTAGGTGCCGTTCCTGTAGGCCGCGCCGGTCGATCGAGCGCCGGTAGGCGGCGGATCTGCCGGGCTCGAAGCCCGCGCTGCCGTGTCGGTGCCGGAGCAGCCGGCGAGCGGTGCGACGAGCGCGATGGCTGCGATGGCTGCGCGGGAAGCGATGCGATATGTCATGTCTCTCCTTCTGTGGGGTACTAGACGAAGAGCTCTCCGTCGAAGTCGTTCGACCACTGGACTCGGCCGTCGGTGAGCATCCGTACCCAAGAGAATTCGAAAGCGGCCAGCTGCTCGGGATCGGCTACGAACAATGCGGTCGCGAGGCCGTCCGCCGTCGCGGCGTCGTCCGCGAGCGTCCACGTGGCGACCACGTCCTCGACCGGCCGCCGAGACCGGCCGTCGAGGATGTGGTGGAGCCCGGTGCCCCAGGCGCGGCGGGTCGTGGCCGATGCGCACAGCGCCCGGTCGCGCAGCCGGACGGTCCCGATGATGTGTCCCGGAACGACGGGATGCTCCAGTCCCACCACCACCGGCTGCGGGCCGCGATGGCGCAGGTCGCCGCTGCCGTCCACGACGAACCGATCGATGTCGGCGTCGAGAAGCGTGGCGGCGATGAGGTCGATCAGGTACCCCTTCCCGGCGGCACCGACGTCGATCACGACGGCACGATCCGTGGCGATCGTGCCTGCCTCGCAGTGGATGTCGGCCAGCCACGAGTCGCGGTGTCGGCGGCCCGCGAGAGCGGCCTCGTCGGGGACGAGCGTGTAGCCGGCGTCGTAGCCGAGCAGCTCGAGGTCTCGCCCGACGAGCGGGTCGACCGCGCCTCCGGTGGCGGCCACGAGCCGGTCGTAGAGGTCGAGCAGGGGGGTGTCGCGGGCGGGGAACGTGAACCGTCCCCCGCCCGGCCTGCCTGCGAGCTGGGTGACCAGCGAATCCGCGCGGAATCGGGACCACACTCGGTCGAAATCCTCCGTGAGAGAGTCGATATCCTCACGCAGTCCGGCGGGCAGCGGCTGCTCGGAGTCGATCTGCCACGAGGTGCCGATCGCAGTGAACCGGATCGAGTGCCCGATTGTCCACTCGCTGTCGGCGTCCACCCCCGCGACCTCCCCCGGCCTTGTCGCGTCCGAGACGGGTCAGGCCTCGGGGATGTCGCGGTGGAACGACTCCTCGGTGATGACCGCCGGGTCGGGGCCGCCGCGCACACCGGTGTCCAGTGCGTCGATCGCGGCGAGCTGGTCGGTGGACAGTTCGAAGTCGAACACGTCGAAGTTCGCGGCGATCCGGTCGGGGTTGACCGACTTCGGGATCGCGGAGCGCCCCTCCTGCAGGTGCCAGCGCAACATCACCTGCGCGGGCGTCTTCCCGTGCGCCTTGGCGATCTCACCGATCACGGCATTGTTGAAAGTCGACGTGGCGGAATCGCCACGGTAGCTCGTGATGCCACCCATCGGAGACCAGGCCTGCGTCAGGACGCCGTGGTCGGCGTCAGCCTTCTGCACCTCGGGCTGTGTGAAGAAGGGGTGTACCTCGACCTGGTTGACGGCAGGCACCTCAGTGGTCTGCTGCAGTAGGCGGTCGAGCAGGTCGGGCATGAAGTTGCTGATCCCGATCGCACGGACCCGCCCGTCGCCGAGCAGCGTCTCCAGTGCCTTGAAGGCACCGACGGTCCGCTCGAAGCCGGTGGGAAGCGGCTGGTGCAGCAGCAGCAGGTCGATGTAGTCGACACCCAGCTTGCCGGCGCTCTTGTCGAAGGAGTGGAGGGTCTCGTCGTAGCCGTAGTCGCTGATCCAGATCTTCGTCTCGACGAACACCTCGGAGCGGTCCAGATCAGCACGGCGGATGCCCTCGCCCACCTCGCGCTCGTTGAAGTACGAGGCAGCGGTGTCGATCAGTCGATAGCCGACCCGGAGAGCCTCGGCGACCGAGGCGGCTGTCGTCTCGGGCGGAGTCTGGAAGACGCCGAAGCCCAGCGCGGGCATCTCGACGCCGTTGTTCAAAGTCACGTTCATCGTCATGGGTTCCACGGTAGGGAGTCGAGCGAGGGTGAGGGAGTAACTGGCAGTACGTCCTTCGGTTTCCGGCGCGACCGTGCCGAATCGCGGGCCGCACGGCCGCGGGTGGGTCAGCTGTCCGACGGCGCGCTGCCGGTGGCGGTGAGGCTGCCCAGCAGCCGCAGGCGCTCGTCGGTGGGGCTGCCCGGTTCTGCGGTATGCCCGAACATGAACCAGTCCGGGTCGGCGGGCAGGTCCAGCGCCTCGTAGTCGAGTTCGAGGTCCCCGACGAGGGGGTGGTGTATCCGTTTGATCCCGAGCCGGTGGAAGTGGAGGTTGTACTGAGCCCACCGAGTCCGGAATTCGTCGCTGCGTGTCACGAGCTCGCCGATCAGGTCGGTCAATCTCCTGTCGTGGGGATGCTGACCGGCGTAGCCGCGCAGCGTTCCGACGATCTCGTCGGCGCTGCGGTCCCAGTCCTGGAAGAAGGTCTCGGCTGCGGGGCTGAGGAAAGTGAACCGTGCAGTATTCGCCTGACTGACGGGGTCGTCCAGGATCGGTGTGTACAACGCGCGGCCGAGCGGGTTGGCGGTGACGATGTTCATCCGGCGGTCACGAATCCACATCGGCGTCCCGCTCGCGTCGAGAAGTCGCTGCAGGCTCGGTCTGACCGCCTGCTCCGCCGGACGTCGGTGGCGCCGCAGCGGGGGACCCGCCGCGAGGGCCAGGTCATGGAGGTGCTCGGTCTCCGGTTCGTCCAATCGGAGTGCGTGCGCGAGCCGATCGAGAACCTCCGGGGAGACCCCGGACAGGTCGCCGCGCTCCATCCGTGCGTAGTACTCGGTGCTGACGCCGGCGAGCAGCGCGACCTCTTCGCGGCGGAGCCCCGGCACACGTCGACGGCTGCCTCCGATGATGCCCGCCTGATCGGGTGTTATGCGGTCCCTACGGGTGCGGAGGAACTCCGCGATCTGTGCTCGAAGATCCATGTACCCACGTTAGGGGCGGTCGGATGTCGAAGGGAGGCACTGGTAGTACGTGCTCACCCGGAGGACTCAGTGGTGGTCGGGCACGCCGCCTGCGGAGCGGTCGCTGACGGCGAGGCTGCCGAGCAGCCGGAGGCGTTCCTCTGTGGGACTGCCGGGTTCGGCGGTGAACGCGAACACGAACCACTCCGGGGTCGCAGGGAGGTCCATCGCCGTATAGGACAGTTCGAGGTCTCCGACGGCCGGATGGTGGATGCGCTTGATGCCGTCGCGGTGGTGGCGCACGTCGTGTCTGGCCCAGCGGGACCCGAACGCGTCGCTGCGGGTGACCAGTTCCCCGATCAGGCCGGTGAGCCTCTTGTCGCGCGGGCTCTGCCCGGCGTACGTGCGCAGGGTCGCTGCCACCTCGTCGGCGTTGCGCTCCCAGTCGGGGAAGAACAGCCGGGAGGCGGGATCGAGGAACGTGAACCGGGCGGTGTTACCGCGGTTCGCCGGTTCTGCGAGGACGGGGGCGTACAACGCCCGCCCCAGGGGGTTCGCGGCGATGAAGTCCAGGCGGCGGTCGCGCACCCACATCGGCGCGCCGATCACCGCGTCCAGAAACCGTTGCAGCGCAGGGCTCACCGTCGGTCGGGTGGTGGAGCGTCGGCGTCGTGGCGGTGGGGGGCCGGCGGCTCGGGCGAGAGCGTCGAGGTGATCGATCTCGGCCTCGTCGAGTCGCAGCGCACGGGCGAGCGAGGCCAAGACCTCGGCGGACACGCCGGCGAGGTCGCCACGCTCCATCCGTGCGTAGTACTCGACGCTGACACCGGTGAGCATGGCCACCTCCTCCCGGCGTAGGCCGGGGACGCGGCGTCGCCCGCCGCCGATGACGCCGACCTGCTCCGGTGTGATCCGGTCTCTGCGGGTGCGCAGGAACTCGGCAACCTCCGCTCGATGATCCATACGCTCGACGATAATGTCGCCGACTGTCCGGTAGGAGGAACTGTCGGTACGCGGATCGCCTGCTGCTCCCACGCCCGCCGCGTTCATCGAGTGACCACCTCGATGCGCGGCCCCCTCAGTGGTCGGTGATCCACCGCAGCAGAAGGTCCGCCACCTCACCGTTGTTCTGCTCCAGCATCATCATGTGCCCGTTGCCGTGTATGCCGCGGTCGGCGAGCCGAACGAAGTCGTGGTGGACCCCCGCCTGCTCGAGATAGTCGGAGGTGCCGTGGTCGTACGGGGCGTGGTAGGACGCCTCGGCCGTCACGATCAGGATCGGAATCCGTTTCAGGTTCGGTAGTGCTCGGGCGGGTTCGGCCTGCCGCCAGCACGCCGCGAGCCCGGGGCCCGGCGCGCGGTGGCGGACGAACTGCAGCTCGGTAGCGGAGCCGGCGGGCGGGTCGTACGTCAGTGGCGCGCTGGTGATGCCCCAGGGGCGGGTGGTCGCGCCGTCCTCGAACCAGGTGGGGGCGCCGACGAGGCGGACGTCTCGAACCGGGGGCCCGCTCGGTTCGACGGCGACCACGGCGTGGGTGAGGTCGGGGCGCGCATCGGCGATCTGCCAACCGGCAGGGGCGCCGAGCGAGTGGGCCAACAGGACCGCGGGGCCGATCCGGTCCAACAGCGCGGCGCCGGCTGCTCGGGCGTCCAGCTCGAGCTGGGCGAGGTCGCCACATCCGGATACCTGGGATGCGTAGAACTGGTCGTACACGCGGTCACCGGGGACGCCGTCGCCCGGCCAGCGGGTGTGGTGCACCGCCTGCGGCCACAGCGGTGCCGCGTGCCGGGGGCGGACCCGTGCCGCGACATCGCGTGCGGTGCGCGGATGTCCGGGCTCGCGGGGGTCGGGGTGCCCCTGGGCCCGGCCGCGACCGGGGAGGTCCAGAGCGTAGACGGCGAACCCGGCGGCGAGAAAGATGGTCGCCCACCCCGGCCGGCCGGCCGGGGTCGAGAGGAACCCCGCGCCGGTCTGCCCGCCCCCGTGGATCAGCACGAGGGGATACGGGTACGTCGGGTGGGCAGGGAGCTGGTACTGCACGTAGGCGTGACCGGTCATGGTGTCGGTCTCAGGGTCGTAGTCACCGCCCACGAAGAAGCATCCCTGGTCCGCGACCTCGAGCGGACGAGTAGCCGCCGGTGTGCCGTACGGTGTGGTCACCGCGGGCGGAACGCGGCGGTGAGGACGGATACGTCGTCGATGTCGTCGAGATCGCGGCCGAGGCGCAGGATCGTGTCGATGTCGTGATCCGGCAGGCCGTCGCGCCACTTCGCGTCCAGGTCGTCCCAGTCGATCGGGCCGCGGGTGCAGTGTCCCTTGGGAGCCTGGACCTTCTCGGACACACGCAGCCCGGAACGGGTGGTGATGCTCACGCGGGCGCCGCGGCCGTCGGGTTGTTCGGCGTCGAGCTCGGGGTCGACACCGGTGGTGACCGCTGCCCGCAGCCGGGTGAACTCGGGGTCCCCCAGGATGGCGGGGAAGGGCACGGCGCGAATACTGATCCCATCCTCGACGACCGCCGCGCACACCATGTCCTGGACGCAGATGTTGTGCATGTGGCGGTTGTCGACGACGCGCAGCGCGTTGCGCGGCATGCCGATGTTGAGCTCCTCGACGTCCTGGGCCGCCAGCCCGTGGGTCCGCAGCAGTGTGGTCGCGGCCTCGGCGGCCGCGTGGATCGGGTACCCGGCGTTGATGAACTTGAAGTTGGCGGTCGTCACCGCGTAGTCGGTCCCCAGGGCGGCCGTGACGAGGTCGCCGCCGTCGGGAACGCCCCACGCTTCGAGTACGCCGTTCGGGCCGCCGATCACGTCGTCGCAGCCCTCGAAGCCCATCGCCGCCATCAACGCGGCGGTGACTCCCGCGGATCCGTACTGCCCGTTGGCGAAGGACTTGCTGATGTGCCGCTTCTCCTGGAAGAACGCGAACAGCCCGTTGGCTTGAAAAGTGGTCAGGGCCAACGCATACCGATGCCTGGTGGCATCCAGACCGAGAAGCCGCGCCGACGCGGCGGCCGCGCCGAGCGCATAGTTCATGTCCGAGAACAGATGCAGTCGGTCCCGCATACCGAATACGCCGCCGCACGCCCGCACGACGCGGATTCCTACGTCGTAACCGAGCACGACCGCATTGAGCAGATCCGCCCCGGTGGCACGTTGTCGCTCCGCGACGGCCACGGCGGCGTTGACGATCGTCGCTCCCGGGTGTCCGCCGACGGAGTGTGCCCCGTCGACCTCTTCGCCGTGACCGGCGGTGCCGTTGGCCAGGGCGGCCAGCGCGGCCGGCACCCGGACATCGGTTCCCAGCAGACGGGATTCCGGGGTCCCACCTATGGAGGTCGCGTACCGTGCCGCCAACCCGCCCCCGAGACTCCGGGTGCCCAGACACGCGCTCGCCATCTCGTCGATGATCAGCAGGCGTGCACGTTCCTTGACGTCGGCCGGAATCCGGTCGATCGATGTCGTTACCGCGTATTCGGCCAGCATGTGGGTCGGCGAGCCTGAGATGGTGGGGGACATGGTGGGTGGGGCTCCTTGGTGTGGTGATCGCGGGCGCTGAGGCGGAGGTGGCGGTGGCTGGTGAGCCGACGGACGGTCAGAACACGAACGCGGCCTTTCCTGCGGCCTGCCGGTCGAACTCGGCGTAGGCGCGGTCGGCCTCATCGAGCGTCCATCTGTCGGTGAACAACTCGTCGACGGGTACGGCGTGGCGTGCGACGAAGTCGGCGCACGCGATCTGTTGCACGCTCGACAGTGACCAGGAGGTCATGACGGTGATCTGCCGGGACAGGTACTTCCGGACGTCCAGCTCGATTCTTCCGCCGAGGCCCACCACGCACAGCCGGCCCCACGGGGCCAGCGAGTCGATCGCCGACGCGGTCGCGGCGCTCGCCCCCGATGTGTCGATCGCGATAGCGGCGCCGCCTTCCGTCAGTTCGCGCACCGCCTCCGCGGCGTCCGTGGCGCCGGGGTCGATCACCTCTGACGCTCCGAGCCGCCGGGCTTGTTCGAGGCGGCTCGGTACGGGATCGACGGCGATGACGGTCGCGCCCCGCGCCGCGGCCAGCATGGTCACGGAGAGGCCGACGGGCCCCTGTCCGACCACGACCACGTCGCGACCGCCGACATCGCCGACTCGTTCGAGCGCGCCCCACGCGGTCCCGGTTCCGCAGCCGATCGCGGCACCGGCGAGGTCGGACAACGCGTCGGGGAGCGGCAGCACCGATCGCGCCGAGACCGTCATGTACGGAGCGTGCGCACCGTGCGCGTTCTTCCCGTACACCAGCGACGCCGCCGTCGTGCACATCTGGCTCCAGCCTGTGCGACACGAGGAGCAGGCGCCGCACCCCGCGTAGTGGTGCACCATCACCCGGTCGCCGACGCTGAGGAGGCCCGGCTCGAGGCCGTCGCCGAGTACTTCGACCATCCCGGCCGGCTCGTGGCCGCCGATCAGCGCTGGTGCGGACGTCGGAGCGGCCCGGTAGTAGTGCAGATCACTGCCGCACATGCCGGAGGCGGTGATCCGCAGCACGACCTCGCCGGGCCCCGGTGCGGGATCGGGGAAGTCGTGCAGGGAGACGGTCTTCGCGCCGTCGAAGGCAAGTCCCATCATCGTCGGTGATCCTTTTTTGCTGAGCTGTCATCGTCGGGGTGCGGTCTGCAGATGCGGCCACGACATCTGGTTCGTCAATGGGAACTATAGTCTGATATAAAGAACGGTATGTGGTGGTGGTCACCCTGTCAACAGCCGAGTGTCGACGGCTCCATGATCGGTCGCGCGTTGGAATCCATGACCGCGCAGCCGTTTCCGCCGATCGGGTCGGCGTGGTAGCCGGTACCGCGATGGCGCGGATCGCAAGCGACAAGGACGAACTGCTGGTACACCTCTAAGCAGGTCCTTCTCCGTATATGCGGCGCGCGCTCTGATGTATCCATGTCACTCAACGATTCGACGCGATCAGATCCGCTCTCGCGCCCGGCGCGCGACCGACTGTCGGCCGCGCCACACCGTTCTGCTGCCGCTCTGGGAGTGGCGATGCTGGGGTTCTTCGTCGTCGCCCTGGACTCACAGGTCGTCAACGTCGCGTTGCCGGACATCCGGTCCGACCTGGGCGGGGGACTGACCGGGCTGCAGTGGATCGTCACGATCTACACGCTCACGTTCTCGGCGCTGCTGTTGCTCGCCGGCACTCTGTCCGACAGGTTCGGCGCGCGCCGCGCCTACGGCGCGGGGATGGTGCTCTTCGTCGTCGCGTCGGCGGCGTGCGGGCTGGCGCCGACGCTGCCCGTGTTGATCGTCGCCCGCCTGATACAGGGAGCCGGCGCCGCACTGATCACCCCGACGTCACTGGCATTGCTCCGGGAGGCATACCACGATCCGACCCGCCGTGCCCGGGCCATCGCCCTGTGGGCGATGGGCGGCTCCGTCGCGGCAGCTGCCGGACCGGTGGTCGGTGGCGCTTTGACGCAGATCGACTGGCGCGTCATCTTCTTCGTCAACCTGCCGGTCGGCGCGGTCGCGCTGCTGCTGCTGGCGCGGGTCGCCAGGTCTCCGCGCCGGCCCCACGCCTTCGACTGGGGCGGCCAGATCGCCGCCGTCGTCGCGCTGGGATCGACGACGTTCGCCGTGATCGAGGGAGCCGATCGTGGATACGGCGACCCGCTCATCCTCGGTGCGATCGCACTCGCGCTCGTGGCGGTGCTCGGATTCGTCCAGGCGCAGCGCCGCGGGTCCCATCCGATGGTTCCGCCGTCGCTGTTCGCGGCGCCCGTCGTGATCGTGGCCCTGGTGGTCGCGTTCGTGTCGATGGCGGCCTTCTACGGAGTGGTGTTCCTGCAGAGCCTGTACTTTCAGGAGCAGCGGGGCGCCTCGTCGCTCGCAACGGGGCTGCTGTTCCTGCCGATGACCGCGCTGGTCGCCGCTCTCAATCCGCTGGTAGCCCGGATCGCCGAGCGATACGGTCGGATGGTCCCGATCATCGGTGGCCAAGTGGTGATGGCGGTCGGCCTGGTGGTACTCGCGTCACTGCCGCCGCATGCCCCCGTGTGGTTGGTCGCGGTGTTCATGGTGCCGGTCGGCGTCGGAGGATCGTTCACGGTGCCCCCGGTGACGTCCCTGCTTCTGGACGCGGTGCCGTCGGCTGCCGCTGGTACCGCCAGCGGTGTGTTGAACACCGCGCGTCAGATGGGTGGATCCCTCGGGGTCGCGGTATTCGGCGCCGTCCTCGCGACCGCCCCGGTGTTCCAACACGGCCTCCGGGTCGACCTCCTGGCCACCGCCGCCCTGCTCGTCATCACCGCGGTGGCGACGGTTCGATGGCGAGTGTGACCAGGGCCGGTCGACTACTCTCACGCTCTCACCGATGCGAAGCGCAGGGTGCGGTCGTTACGACGACCGCACCCTGCGGGCGCCTGCGGGATCGGCCGTCATGCCAACGTGGAGACCACGGACTTGACCTCGAGGTAGCTCGCAAGGCCCTCCTCGCCGTTCTCCCGGCCCCACCCGGACTGTCGGTAACCACCGGCTGGCATGTACGCGCCGCCTGCTCGGTGCACGTTGATGCCGACTCTGCCGGCGCGCAGGCGCCGCGCGATCGAATGACCGACGGCACCGTCGGCGGTCCAGACGCTCGAGGCGAGGCCGTACGAGGTGTCGTTGGCGAGCGCGATCGCCTCGTCGACGTCCGAGAACGGCATGACCCCGAGCACGGGGCCGAAGATCTCCTCGCGCATCACGGGCATCGTCTGGTCGACGCCGGTGATGACGGTGGGTTCGAAGAAGTATCCGTTGTCACCGATCCGGCTTCCCCCGGAGACGATCTGGGCGCCGTCGGCGCGGCCCCCGTCAACGTAGGCGGTGACGCGTTCGAGCTGCTTGCGCGAGATCAGCGGTCCGAGATCGACTCCCGGGTCAGCGCCGTAGCCGACCCGCAGTCGACGACCCTCGGCGGCGACGCCGGCGACGACCTCGTCGTGCACGGACTCGTGGACGAACAGGCGTGTGCCGGCGGCGCACACCTGTCCGGTGTTCCAGAAGACCGCCCCGGCCACGCCCGGGATCGCGCTCGACAGATCGGCGTCCGGCAACACGATCACCGGAGACTTCCCGCCGAGTTCGAGCTGGAGCTTCTTGAGATTCCCGGTCGCTGCACGGATGATGGACCGCCCCACATCGGTCGACCCGGTGAATGCCACCAGGTCCACGTCGGGGTGCTCCGCGAGCGCCGCACCGACGGTCTCGCCCGGACCGGTGATGATGTTGACGACTCCGGGCGGGACGCCGGCGTCACGGAGGATCTGACCGAGCCACAGCGCGGTCAGTGGCGTCTCATCGGCCGGCTTGAGGACACAGGAGCATCCGGCAGCGAGGGCGGGAGCGAGCTTCTTCGACGCCGATATGACGGGGGCGTTCCACGGCACGATCATGGCGACCACGCCGACCGGTTCGCGCAGGGTGTAGCCCTGGATCCGGCGCTCTGCCGGACCGAGATCGATGGTGTGGCCGTGGATCTTGTCGGCCCACCCGGCGTAGTACTGGAACTGGTTCGCAGCCTCGAGCACCATGGTCCGTGCCTGCGGAACCGGGATGCCCATGTTCCGGCTCTCCCAGACGGCGAGATCGTCCGCCTGTTGCTTCATCGCGTCTGCGACCCGCCACAGGATCGCGCCCCGCTGCGCGGACGGCAGCCGCATCCAGCGCTGCTCGTCGTGCGCGCGACGAGCAGCCGCGACGGCGCGATCGGCGTCGACCGCACCCGCAAGGCTCACCTCGGCTATCACCTCGCCGGTCCCGGGGTCGTAAGTCGGGAAGCTCTCCCCGGTAGACGCCGCCGACCAGTCCCCGTCGATCAGGACGGGTGCCGGCGCGTCGGGCAGGCTACTGGGAAAGTTCCAGGCGGCGTATCGCGAGGTCATGCGGGTCCTTCGATCGATCGGGTCGGCCTTCGCCAACGGTGCGTAATTCCGTACTGTAGCGCGCAATTAAGAACATTCCAATGGTTTCGGCGCTTTCGATGTAGGCCGGCCAAGAGAAGTAAGTGCGAGCCTCCACTGCAGGCGGCCACTGCCGGATGTGGCGGCGAGCGTTGACACGGTGGCGTGGACGACGCTACCTTGAGTACGTGACTACGGTCACTAGTTCGGATATACGGATAAAATGAGAGTCGCGACTCCGCATCGACGGTGGTCGTTGCTACGAAAAGGAAGAGACGCTAATGAAGGTCGGGTTCATCGGACTCGGTGGCATGGGCTCGGGTATGGCCCTCAATCTCCGTAAGGCGGGCTACGACCTGCTCGTCCACGACCTCCGCCGGGAGAGTGCCGCTCCGCTGGAGGAGGCCGGCGCCACGTGGGCGGCCTCGATCGCCGAGCTCGGGGCCGCTGCGGACGTCGTGTTCACCTCCCTGCCCGGGCCCGTCGAGATGCAGGCGGTAGCTCTGGACGACGGCGGGTTGCTGAGCGTGATGCGGCCGGGCACGGCCTGGTTCGATCTGACGACCAACTCGCCGACGGTGGTCCGCGAGGTGTACGCGACCGCGCAGGAGCGGAATATCGACCTCTTCGACGCCCCGGTCAGTGGCGGTCCCAAGGGGGCGCGCAGCGGCAAGCTCGCGATCTACGTGGGCGGTGACCGCGCCGCCTTCGACCGCCACGGCGCGGTGCTGGACGCGATCGGCGACCAGGTGCTGTACGTCGGCGAGATCGGGGCGGGCAACACCGCGAAGCTGGTGCACAACTGTGCCAGCATCACCATTCGGCTCGCGATCGCAGAGGTGTTCACCATGGGTGTGAAGGCCGGCGTCGAGCCCGCCGCGCTTTATCACGCCATCCGGCAGGGCGCGATCGGCCGCTCCCGCACCTTCGATCGCGTCGGCGACCGCTATCTGCAGTCTGCATACGAGCCGCCGTCGTTCGCGCTGGTCCTGGCCAACAAGGACCTGCGACTGGCGCTCGAGCTGGCGGATCAGTTCGACGTGCCGATGAGATGCGCCCGGGTCGCCCAGGAGGACTTCCTCGAGGCGCTCGACCGCGGATGGGGCGGGCGTGACTCGCAGTCGCCGCTGCAACTGCAGAACGAGCGCGCCGGTGTGGAGATCGAATTGACCGCCCAAGAGGTGGCGGATGTCTTCGCCCGCGGCTGACGCAGCCCGACACGCAGATCCCGAACACACGAAGGAGAAACGACAGTGACGACCTTGGAAGACGGGCGGCGGATCCTCGCCGAACTGATGGGCGCCGACTACGTCGCCACGAAGGACAAGAAGCGGAACTCGTTCAACGAGGCGATCCAGGAGTACTCGGAGGAGGTGTGCTTCGGCCGGACCTGGGCGCGCGACGGCATCGACCGCAAACAGCGCAGCATCATCAACATCGCGATGTTGACCGCCCTCAACCGCCCCAACCAGCTGCGCCACCACATCGAGGGTGCGCTGACCAACGGCTGCACCGTCGCCGAGCTCAAGGAGATCCTCCTCCAGACCGCGGTCTACTGCGGACTACCCGCCGCTGGCGAGGCCTTCCGGATCGCCGAAGAGGTGCTCCGCGAGCGGGGCCTGCTCGACTGAACCGACCTGCTCCCGCGATCCCACAGGATCGACGGGTGCGACCCCGCCGTGTGGTGCTCGGCGACCGTCGAGCACCACACGGCGGCCTCTTACGCAGGTTTCCCCGCGTGACCTCCAACCATCCGATGCCGCTTCCGTCGGCTGCGCCGCGGGGACGGTGATGCCCCGCCGTCGCCCGACCGCCTCTCGGGTGGTCGCCACCCTCTCCCAGCGCGTCACCCGCGCAGGCTCGCAATCTCGTCTTCCGGTCATGCCCGACCTGGGGACGACATCGCCTAGTCCCTCTTCTACGCAGAAGCATTCGATTGGAAAACAGCATGACAAACGCAGAACGGGCACCGTCGCTCGTCGACGCCACCGACGACAGCCCGCAGAGTATGAAACGTGTCGCCGTCGCCAGTTTCATCGGCACGGTGATCGAGTTCTACGACTTCGGCATCTACGGCACCGCGGCGGCCCTGGTGTTCCCGCACGTGTTCTTCCCCGCCCTCGGGCCCGCGGCGGGTGCGGTCGCGTCGTTCGCGACCTTCGGTGTCGCGTTCGGCGCACGCCCGTTCGGTAGCCTGCTGTTCGGCCACTTCGGCGACCGGCTCGGTCGCAAGCGCACGCTCATCGCCACCCTGCTGCTGATGGGGGTCGCGACCCTACTCGTGGGTCTGATGCCGACCGCCGATCGGATCGGGGCATGGGCGCCGCTCCTGATCGTGGTGCTGCGGATCCTCCAGGGCCTTGCGGCCGGCGGAGAGTTCGCGGGCGCCGTCCTGTTCGCCTCCGAGAACGCGCCGAAGGCCAAGCGCGGATTCTGGGCGATGTTCCCGTCGTTCGGCGGCGGTGGCGCCATCCTCCTGGCGAACGGCGTCTTCTTCCTCACTTCGGCGTCGATGAGCGACAAGGCCCTGGTCGACTGGGGCTGGCGGATACCGTTCATCGGCAGCATCATCCTGGTCGCTGTCGGTCTCTGGGTGCGGCTGAAGACCGAGGAGACCCCCGTCTTCAAGCACGCGGTCTCGCGCGCCGGTACCTACCGATTCCCCTTCATCGAGGCGTTCAAGAGTCAGCCGCGGCAGATCCTACTCGCCACCGGCACCGCGATGATGTGCATGGTGCTGACGTACGTCGGCGGAACCTACCTCGTCGGTTACGGCACACACACCCTCGAGCTGTCCTCGACCAGTGTCCTGTCGTGCACCATGCTCGGAGGTGTCACCATCTCGATCGGTGTGGTGGTCGGCGGCCTACTCTCGGACCGGATCGGCCGGCGGTGGGTCATCGTCGGAACCGCCTGCGTCGCGATCGTCTGGACACTGATGCTGTTCCCGATCCTCGAACACCGCTCGCTGTGGGCGTTCGCTGTCGGCGTCCCGGTGACCATGTTCATCTCGGGCGTGGCCACAGGGCCTCTGGGCGCCTTCCTCTCCGAGCTGTTCCACACTCGATTCCGTTACACTGCAGCAGGATTCAGTTACAGTCTCGCCGCGATGCTGGGTGGAGCGATCCCACCGCTCGTCGCTCCGTTGATCATCCAGTCGTACGGCGGGTTCGCCTTCGGTGTCCTGATGGCCGCGGTCTGCATCCTGAGCCTGGTCTGCGTCCTGGCCATCGGCGAGACCCGCCAGCAGAGCCTCGAAGACGACACGGCCCTCACGTCGGCCTGAGTCTTCGGCGACCCGCACCTCCGGTGGCGAGCTCGACTGGTATCCGCGCCCGACCACGGCGCGGATGCCACTCCGGTCGCCGGAACCGCCGAAAGGACATTCGGTTGACAGTCGAGTCGCGCACTCTGGTTCTGCTCCGGCACGGCGAGAGCGAATGGAACACCGGAGATCGCTTCGCCGGGTGGGTCGACGTGGGGCTGACCGAGCAGGGTCGTGCCGAGGCCCGCAGGTCCGGCGAACTGCTCACCGCCGCCGACCTGCGTCCCGACGTCGTCCACACCTCGGTGCTGCGGCGCGCGATCACTACCGCGAACATCGTGCTCGAGGCGAGCGGCCGCGACTGGGTGGACGTACACCGCACCTGGCGATTGAACGAGCGACACTACGGAGCCCTCCAGGGGCTCAGCCGCGAACAGGTCCGGCGTGACTACGGAGACGACCAATTCGCCCGCTGGCGTCGGTCCTATCGCTGCAGCCCGCCGCCGGCCGAGCCGGGCTCCGAGTTCGGCCGGGCCGGGGACGACCGCTACCGCACGCTCGGCGTCGAGGTCCCTGCTGCGGAATCTATCCACGATGTTCTCATGCGCGTGCTGCCGTACTGGTGGGCGCACGTCGCCCCCGACCTGCTGGCCGGACGGGTGGTCGTGCTGGTCGCCCACGGAAACTCCCTGCGCGCGTTGATCCGCCACCTCGACCACCTGACCGGTGACGACATGTCCGGGCTGCACATCCGTACCGGTGTCCCGATCCGCTACGACCTCACACCCGACCTGCGACCCCGTGTGCCCGGCGGGCGGCCGGTGCAGCCAGGGTGACCGACACCGCCCCGGCGCCCCAACCGCGACAAGGCGACCGCGCACCCGATCGCCGCCATCGAAAGGAAACGATTCACGCATGACGCACCAGACCACATCGAAAGCCCTTCCGCCCTTAGTGCTGCTCCACGGCGGCCGCCACGGCGGGTGGTGCTGGCGCCGCGTGGCCCTCCGGTTGCGCGCCGCGGGGCACGAGGTGTACACGCCGACCCTGACCGGCCTCGGTGACCGCGCCCATCTCCTCAGCCGCGACATCGGCCTGGACACACACGTCCAGGACCTGGTCGCCACGTTCGAGTTCGAGGACATAGAGGATGCGGTGCTCGTCGCGCACAGCTACGGAGGAGTGGTCGCGACCGGGGCGATGGAGCAACTCGCTCCCCGCGTCCGCCGTCTGGTCTACCTCGACGCCCAGATCCCGCGCACCGGCGAATCCGTGTTCGGGATGGTCGGGCCCGAGCGCACCGCGGTGATGGAGGCGATGGTCGAGAAAGACGGCGACGGTTGGTTCGTGCCCCCGTCGGACGCCCGGATGTACGGGGTGACCGACCCGGACGACATCGAGTGGGCCAACCGGCGGATCACCGCGCAACCGGTGAAGACCTATCGCGACGCGGCCGGACCCACCGAGCAGGCGTGGCGCCACCCCGGGATGTTCATCGAGTGCACACCCTCCCGCATCGAGGAGAACATCCTCACCCGCGCCCGCGAGCGGAGCGCCACCGACCCGACGTTCGGATACCGGATCCTCGGCGCTCCGCACAATGCGATGGTCACCCACCCCGACGTCCTCGCCGCGCTTCTCCTGGACCCCGAAGTAATCGGTTGAGATATCGCGCGCTGGCGGCCTGGGCGCGGCCGACGCGCTGATTCGCGTGACCGGACGACAAAATCAACCCGAAGGAGATCGTTAATGGCGGGTAATCCCGATTTCGACCTGTTCCAGCTCCCTGCGGAGCATCAGGAGTTGCGGGCGGCGATCCGTGGTCTGTCCGAGAAGGAGATCGCGCCGTACGCGAAGGATGTG
>NZ_BAABFR010000020.1:0-63778 GCF_039541155.1 Tsukamurella soli | reverse complement strand
CGCATGCCAAAAAACAATTTTTGGCACTGACAATTCATCGACACACTGTTGAGTTCTCAAAGAACACGCACCCACCAGACCCACACCCCCAACCAGAGGGCGGAAACCAGCGAAGGCAACCGTTCCAAGCTACATGACGCAGTCCCCGGTGTCAACCAGGAACATCCTCCGCAGCAACAGGACCATCCGCACCGAGCCACTCGCCCATACGATCGATCCCCACCCGCGACACACCGTCTGACCTGGGCTTTCGCCTCCCGGCCCGGCCGGTGCCTCGCTGACTTGGAATAAGTTACGCGGCACCGAACACAAGCGCAAACCCCCAGGTCAACCCGTAACCCCACGTTCATAACCCCAGGTCACAGCCCCACACCACCCCACCAACCACCCGAACCACACCAATGTGATCCACCACACACCGCCGGGAGTCGCTCTCAGCCCGCGAATCGAGCGCCGGCGAAGTGGCGCTTACCCCGCCGAAGCACCAACCAGCGACCGTGCAGCAGGTCGCCTTCGCCGGGGGCCCAATCCTCGTCGGAGATCTTCTCGTTGTTCGAGTACGCGCCGCCCTCGCGTACTGCGCGCTTCGCCGCGCCCCGGCTGTCGGCGAGGCCGGTCACGACCAGCAGGTCGACGATGGTGCGCGGGTCACCAGGGGCGATCTCGGCCACCGTCGTCTCGCCTACTGCGGCGGCGAGTGTCCGCTCGTCGAGCTCGGCCAGGTCGGCGCGACCGAACAGCGCCTGCGCCGCCAGCTCCACTGCGCGGGTGTTCTCCACCCCGTGCACCAGGGTGGTCATCTCGGCGGCGAGCCGGCGTTGCGCAGTGCGCTTGTGTGGCGCCTCGGTGGTCTCCCGCTCGAGCTCATCGATCTCGTCGCGCGTGAGGAAGGTGAACCAGCGCAGGTAGCGGATCACGTCGGCATCGGCGGTGTTCACGAAGTACTGGTACCAGGCGTATGGGCTGGTCATCTCGGGGTCCAGCCACAGCGACCCGCCGCCTGTCGACTTCCCGAACTTCTTCCCGTCGGACGAGGTGACCAGCGGCGTCGTCAGCGCGTGGGTGGATCGACCGTCGATCCGGCGGTTCAGGTCCACCCCCGAGATGATGTTCCCCCACTGGTCGGACCCGCCGCACTGGAGCGTGCACCCGTGCCGCCGGGCGAGCTCGACGAAGTCGTAGGCCTGCAGCAGCATGTAGCTGAACTCGGTGTAGCTGATCCCGTCGCCGTCCAGCCGGCGCTTGACGGTGTCGCGGGCCAGCATCACGTTGAGCGAGAAGTGCTTGCCCACGTCGCGCAGGAAGGTAGGCACGTTCATCTGCCCGTGCCAGTCGAGGTTGTTGACCACCAGCGCGGCGTTCGGCGCGTCACCGAAGTCGACGAATCGCCGTAGCTGCGCCTCGATCCGCCCCGCCCACTCGGCCACGGTGTCGACCGAGTTCATCACCCGCTCCCCCTCGTCCCGCGGGTCGCCGATCTGGCCGGTCGCGCCGCCCCCGAGCACGATCGGCCGGTGCCCGAACTGCTGGAACCGCTTCAACGTCAGCAGCTGCACCAGGTGCCCTGCATGGAGGGACGGTGCCGTGGGGTCGAAGCCGATGTAGAGCGTCGCCATCCCCTCGGCGAGATGCGCGCGGAGCGCGTCGAGGTCGGTGGACTGCGCAATCAAGTCGCGCCAGGACAGCTCGTCGAGGATGTCAGAACTCACGCCCCTCATTGTGGCCGACCCGCGCGTTGGGACGGGACTCGGCGCCGGTTCAGCCGAGAACGTCCCGGGTGACGGACGGCCGGCGGTCGGACCACGGCGCTGCCTCTTCGAGGGTGCGCGCCAGCCCGAGCAGCACGTCCTCACGCCCGATCGGCGCGATGAACTGCACTCCTACGGGGCTGCCCTCGGCGGTGCGACCGATCGGGAGGGTGATCGCGGGCTGCCCGGACAGGTTGACCGGTGCGGTGAAGACCGCACCTCGCGTCATCAGGTCGTTGTAGGTGGTCAGGTCCTGGTGGCGCATATCGAGGAAGCCGATCTCCGGGGCGGACTCGGGCAGCACCGGCGCGAGGACCACGTCCACCGCCTGCTGCTGCCGGACGTAGTCACGGGCGAAGCCTCGCAGCAACTCGACGTCGACGTAATGCTCGGGACCGGTGATGCTCCGGCCCAGCTGGATCATCGCCCAGGTGACCGGCTCGACGTCGTCCTCCGTCACCTCGTGCCCCACGGTAGCGGCACCGAACGCGTAGCTCGCAGCCGCGGCGACCGCCCCGATCCGGCAGAACACGTGGCCCATCAGCTCGATCGCGAAACGCAGATCGAGGCCGTCGACGTGGTGCCCCAGATCCCGGCACAGCCCGGCCGCCTGCGCGACCGCGGCGGCGACGTCGTCGGACACCGCGCCACCGTCGGGCCCCTGCGTGACCACGCCGATACGCAGTGGCCCGGGCGCTCGCGTGCGCGCGGCTGCGTACGGCTCGCCGGGCAGATCCAGCGCGTACGGTTCCCCGGGCTCCGCGCCCGCGACGATGTCGAGGTAGGCGGCCGTGTCGCGCACCGACCGGGACACGCACAGGAACACGGCACCGCCGCACCAGAAGTCGGTGAGCATGGGCCCGAAGGTGATTCGGCCGCGGGACGGCTTGAGGCCGACCAGCCCGTTGATCGATGCGGGGATGCGGATGGATCCTCCGCCGTCGCTTGCGTCGGCGATCGGGACCATGCGACTCGCGACGGCCACCGACGACCCGCCGGACGATCCGCCCGGGATCAGGCTCGGGTCCCAGGGATTCACGGTGGGACCGTGCAGGGCGGGTTCGGTGGTGCCGGCCCAGCCGCCCTCGGGGACGTTCGATTTGCCGAGCGGGATCAGGCCGGCGTCCAGGGCCCGCTGCGCCAGGGTCCAGTTGCCGGTGGCGACGTGGTCCTTCCAGTAGCGGGAGCCGTTGGTCACGGGGTATCCCGCCCACTCGACCGCGAGGTCCTTCATCACGAACGGCACGCCGGACAGCGCGCTGGTGGTGCCGACGGTGGCCGCGGCCGCCCGAGCGCGATCGAAGTCGACGTAGGTGAGTGCGTTCAGGCGCGGGTTGAGCAACTCCACGCGCCGGATCGCCTCGTCGACCAGCTCCGACGAGGTGACCTCCCCTGCAGCGACCAGCGCCCCGAGTCCGACGGCGTCCTTCGCGTCGAAGACGTCCTTGATGTCCGCCACTGCCGCTCCCCTCGCGTCCGGTCGCTGTCCTGTCTAACAGAGACCGGACGCGAGGGGAGAGGTTTGCCTGACCTCAGTCGCGGACTATCGCTGCACGCTGCCGCGACACCGCCGGATCGCCGTCCAACCACAGCCGCCACGGCAGCTCGGTCGCTCGGCTGATTCCCACCCGCGGACCCGAACGGACCGGCCCGCGCCGGCCCGCGAGCTCCAATCGGATCGGCGACGAGGGATCGAGAAGGTCGATCCCGTTGTCCGCAAGGGTGATCCCCATCGCCTGCCCCAGCCGCCCGGGTCCGGAGGCGAGCACCGGCGAGGATTGGCCTGCGGGGCGACGCGTCCGCACGACCTCCTCGCCCTGCTCGACGCGTGCCGCGCGCAGCAGCACGCCGGAGCCGACACCGTCGGGCCCCGCGGTGACGTTGGCGCACAGGTGGATCCCGTATGAGAGGTAGACGTACATGTGCCCGGCCGGCCCGAACATCACTTCGTTGCGCGGCGTGAGACCTGGGAAGGTGTGCGCCGCCGGGTCGGGCCAGGGCCCGTCGGGCGGCGACCCGTATGCCTCGACCTCCACGATCCGGGCGCGCACCGGGATCCCCATCCCGCGGGCGGAGTCGACCGTCAGCGTCGAGCCGAGCACCCATCGCGCGGCCCGCAGCGGATGGTCAGCCAGCCGCGCGCGCCAGGATGCGCTGATGTTCGTCCTCGTCCACGTCGCGGGCCTCACTGATCAGCAGCACGGGGAGGCCGTCCTCGATGGGATAGGCGCGCCGCAGCCGCGCGTTGTAGAACAGTTCGCCCTCCAGATACAGCAGCGGGCCCTTGTCCTGCGGGCACGCGAGGATCTTCAGAAGCGTCGCGTCGATGGCCATGTGCGAAGGGTACCGAGTCGACCACCGACGGTCCGCGCGAACCTCCGATCGGTCAGCCAGCAGAGCCGGGCCGGCAGCTCACGACTCGCGGCAGAGGTAGAACAGAGGTAGAAGTAGAACCTCGGAGTCGCGAACCGGCTGACCTTGCCGCTCATGACGCCCATCACGGTGTCGTCGTCGATCCGCTTGAAGTGATCGATCACGGGCTGGCCGTCGTACACCATCGACGCCGTCACGACGCCCTCGTAGTCGATCATCCCGAGGCTGGCCTCGCCCCGGCTCGAGGATTCTGCCCGGCCGACCCGCGCAGGCGCCGGCGATTCTCCCACCCGCCGCACGGCATTGACTCGGTACGCCGCCGCGCGCATAATTCATTATAGGGTGAATTCATCACTCGGTGACATCCTTCCCCGGAGGTGGCCATGCCTGCCGCTGTCGACTTCGACTCGCTCACCGTGGTCCGCTCGGGCCACACGGTGCTCGACGGCATCACCGCCACGGTCGGCTCCGGCTCCATCACGGGTCTGCTCGGGCCCTCGGGCTGCGGCAAGACCACCCTCATGCGCGTAGCGGTGGGGGCACAACGCATCTCGTCCGGGTCGGCGACGGTGCTCGGCCACCCTGCCGGTTCCCGGATTCTGCGGTCGGAGATCGGCTACGTGACCCAATCACCCTCTGTGTACGCGGATCTCACCGTCGAGCAGAACGTCCGCTACTTCGCCGCCCTGTATCCCGCTCGCCGCCGGACCGCCGACGCCGACGTGGCCGACGCCATCGCGGCGGTCGGGTTGGACGGATTCCGCGGCCGCCGCACCGACGCCCTCTCCGGCGGCCAGCGCTCGCGGGTCAGTGTGGCGTGTGCGCTGGTAGCCCGCCCGCCGTTGCTGATCCTCGACGAACCGACGGTGGGCCTCGATCCCGTGCTCCGCGCCGACCTGTGGGAGCGCTTCGCGGCGCTCGCAGAGGCCGGGACCACGCTCCTGGTCTCCAGCCACGTCATGGACGAGGCCGCACACTGCAGCCGACTGATCCTGCTCCGCGACGGCCGGCTGGTCGCCGCTCTCACCCCCGATGAGCTGCGCGAACGCACCGGCGAGTCCTCCCTCGACGACGCCTTCCTGGCCCTCATCCGCCGACAGGAGGCACACTCGTGAACCCCACGATCGCGGTCGCGACGGCGATCCGCGTCCTGCGCCAGCTCCGGGCCGACCCACGCACCGTCGGCCTGGTCGTCGCCGTTCCCACCGCTCTCCTGGCGTTGCTGTACTTCCTCTACCGCGACTACGGCCGCTTCCCGGGCATGACCGGGCACCCGTTCTTCGACCGGATCGCCCTGGTCATGCTGGGGGTGCTCCCCTTCGCCCTGATGTTCATCGTGACGTCGATCGCGATGCAGCGCGAACGCGTCTCGGGCACGCTCGAGCGGCTGCTCACAACGCCGCTCGCGAAGGCGGACCTGTTGGTCGGCTACGCGGCAGCGTTCTCCGTGGCCGCAGCCGTACAGGCGGTGGTGGCGACCGCGGTCACCGTGTACCTGCTGGGGATGAAGACCGCGGGATCGGTGGGACTGGTCGTCCTCATCGCGGTGGTCGACGCGGTGCTCGGCGTGGCCCTCGGGCTGCTGTGCAGCGCCTTCGCGCGCACGGAGTTCCAGGCCGTGCAGTTCATGCCGATCGTCGTCGTGCCACAGATCTTCCTGTGCGGGTTGCTCGTTCCGCGCGATCAGATGCCCGACTGGCTGCAGTGGATCAGCCGGATACTGCCGTTGACATACGCAGTGGACGCACTGCGGGAGGTGGGGGTGCACCCGAATGCGACCGCGGCGATGTGGGTCGACCTCGCGGTGGTGGCCGGGTTCGCCGTCGTCGGGCTGGGACTCGCGGCCGCGACTCTGCAACGCTCGACCCGATGACGGCCCGTTCCGAGCGCACACCGCGCCCGCGCAGCGGCCGCCGCGCCGGCGCACCCGACACCCGCGCCCAGATCCTCGCCGCGGCGCGCACTCTGTTCGCAGCGGGCGGCTTCGAGCGCACGTCTGTCCGCACCATCGCGGCCGACGCGCGGGTCGACCCGGCGCTCGTGCACCACTACTTCGGGACCAAGCAGGACCTGTACCTCGCCGCGCTCGCCGTGCCGGTCGACCCCGAGCCCGTGCTGGCAGCGATCCGGGCGACACCGCTCGGCGCCGTGGCGCACGCGCTGCTCTCCGGGGTGATCCCGCTGTGGGACGGACCGCTGCGCGAGGCGGGCGTCGCGGTGATCCGCACCCAACTGGGCGGCAGCGGCGACCCCGCACTGGTACGCGGCTTCCTGCAGGAGATCGTGCTCGCCGAACTCACCGAGCGGATGGAGGCCGGACCCGGCGACGGCGCGCTGCGCGCGAGTCTCGTTGCGGCCCAGGTGTTCGGACTCATCGCCGCGCGACACGTGCTGCGGCTCGAGCCGCTGGCGTCGCTGCCGGCGGCGGCGGTGGCGGCGGCCTACGCGCCGCCGTTGCAGCGACTCATCAGCGGTCCGCTGGCTCGACCCTAGCCGCGGCAGGCAATCGATACCGCGTGGTGCGGGCGCTGTTGGACGCGACCGCCACCGACGAAGCGTTGTGCGCGATCGCCGCCATCACCGGAGACAGCCCGCCGAACGCACCGGCCACCAACCCCACGGCGTTGACGGCTATCGACATCCCGTAGTTCTGGCGGATCACGGAGACCGTGTGCCTCGACAGATCCCGCAGGTCCAGCAGCCTGCGCAAGTCGTCCCCGGCGAGGGCGACATCCGCAGTCTCCACGGCGACGTCGGTGCCCCCGATGCCCATCGCGATCCCGATGTCGGCCTGCGCCAGCGCCGGTGCGTCGTTGGTCCCGTCACCGACCACGGCGACGGTGTGGCCCTGGGCCCGCAGCGCCCGCACCGTCTCCTCCTTGATCTCCGGCAGCGTCTGCGCCCGCCATTCGGTGATCCCCAGCTCGGCGGCGATCGCCGCAGCAGCCGCCGGGTGGTCACCGGTGAGCATCACGATCCGCGTCACGCCGTCCGCACGGAGTGCGTCGAGCACCTCACGAGCCTCGGGCCGGACGGTGTCGCGCAGGCTCACGAGGCCCACCAGCGCGCCCTCGACCGCCAGCAGCAAGGGCGTCTCGGCCTCCTCGTGCAGCCGGCGCACCCAGCGCCAGGCATCGTCGGTGATCGCCACACCCTCCGCCGTGAGCAACTCGGGGTTACCCAGCAGGAGCGTGCGGCCGTCGGCCCGGGTCCGCATCCCGAGTCCCAGCAGCACCTCGCAGCGCTCGTGCTCGGGGATCGCGATGTGCCGCTCGCGAGTGGACCGGATGATCGCCTGCGCCAACGGATGCCGCGAGTGGATCTCGGAACTCGCGACGTAGGCGAGGATCTGCTCCGGGTCCCATGCGTCGTCGAACGACACGACGTTGGTGACCACCGGCCGCCCGACGGTGAGCGTGCCGGTCTTGTCGAACACCACCGCATCCACCCGACCCGCGGCCTCGAGGTGCGAGCCACCCTTGATCAAGATTCCGCGGCGCGCCCCGTTGCCGATCGCAGCGCTGATCGCCGTCGGCGTCGCGAGTCCGACCGCGCACGGGCAGGCGACCAGCAGCATCGTCATCGCTCGGCGGACGTCGCGGGTGACCAGCAGCGTAGCCGTCGCGACAGCGAACGACGCGGGCACGAACCGGCGGGAGAAGTTCTCGCCCACCGTCTGGATAGGAGCCCGGTCGGTCTGCGCCTGCTCGACGCGCGACAGGATCCGGCCGATCGCGGTGTCGGGGCCCACGGCGGTCGCGCGGATCACCACCCGGCCCCGCAGCAGCACGCTGCCCGCGTGTACCGCGTATCCGGCGCCCACGGCGACCGGCAGCGGTTCGCCCGTGATCGCCGATTGGTCGAGCACCCCGTCGCCCTCGAGGACCTCGCCGTCCACCGGCACCGCGACATGTTCGTGGATCACCACCTCGTCGCCCACCCGGAGCTGATCGATGGTGACCAGCCGCTCCACGCCGCCCGGCTCCCGGACCCACGCCTGCGTCTCGGTGCCTGTCAACAGGTCCCGGATCGCGCGGCGCGTGCGCCGCAGCGTGAGATCCTGGAGGTATTCGCCGATGTTCAGCAACCACAGCACGGTGAGCGCGACGACGTTCTCGCGGAGCAGCAGACTTGCGACCGTCGCAGCCGAGACGAGCACGTCCGTGCCCCCCGTCCGGCGGGCGGCGATCGAGCGCGCGGCGCCGCGCAGGAACGGGTAACCGGTGAAGATCGTCACGCCGGTGGCGACGGTGCGGCTGGTGGGGCCGAGTAGGGCGGGGCGCCGCGCTACGTACCGGCGCACGCCGAGCAACACCAGAACCGTTCCGCCGACGGCCATCCGGGCGAGGTCGCCGTTGGACACGTCCGCCGAGTGGGGTGCGCGCTCGGGCCGGGCGTCGGCCGGGCACGCGGATGCGGAGCGGATCGCGGTCAGGACCTCGGCGCGCGAGCACCGATCCGTCACCCAGACGACGACCGAGGCCGTGCGCGGGTACGCATGCGCCACACGCACACCCGTCACCCGTTCGAGCGCGTCCTCCACCGCCACCGCGCGTGCGGGGGACCCCGCGAGCCACGGCGCCACATACCGCACACGCCCCGCGGCATCCGACCGGACGGTGACGTCGAGGGCGTCCGCCGCCTCGTCGGTCGCCGATTCTCGCTCCTGCCCCGCGCGCGCTCGAACGGCCACCTGGTCCCCGCGCATCCGGGTCAGTGCTCGTGCCCGTGCCCGGCGTCGCCGTTGCCCGGCGGCGGGGCCTGCTCGCCGATCTGCTCGCGGGCCTCCGCGACGACGTCGGACACCAGCAGACGGGCCGACTCCGCCCCGGTCTCCGCCGAGCGCGCCCCCCGCAACCCCAGCGCGGTCGCCGACACGGCGCCGCGTCGCAGCGCCCCGCTCGCAGCGATCCGCTTCGCACCGTCCACCAGCACCACTCCGAGTACGCCGGTCGCGACAGCCGCCCCCAACTTGCGCAGCGCACCGTCGACGTCTGCCGCCTTGTTCTTGTTCATCGAACCCACTCCTCATCGTTCTGCATCTATTCGTTCGTCTCGATGTCGCCTATCGTCCCCGCGGACGGGTACGGCCACGGATACATGCCTATCAGGATGCGAGGGCCGGCGCTCTGCTCGTCCGCCCGTGCCACGGCATCCACCGTGACGCAGCCAGACGTCCCACCGCGTACCAGGCGGCCGACAGCGTCCCCACGAAGAACCCCACCGGCCAATTCCAGTGGTAGGCACCGGCGATCGAGAGCCAGACGGTGACCAGCGCGACTACCGCCGACAACGCCAGCGCACGCACCGGCTCGGCCGTCACCGCCCGCGCGAACGCCGGCGGTCCGACCATCAGGCTGAAGATCAGCAGCGCCCCGACCACGGGCAGCGTCAGGCTCGTGGTCAGCGCGACGAGGATCAGGAAGGCAGACCCGTATCGCCTCACCGGCAATCCGTCGGCCTCCGCGACGTCCGGCACAGCCGACACCAGCAGCAGTGGCCGGAACAACGCGACCACCCCCGTGCAGCACACCACGGCGAGCACGAGGCTGGGCAGCACCTGACCGTTGTTGATCCCCAGCACCTCGCCGAACAGCAACGAGAAGATCTCGGGCTCGTACTCGGTGTTCCAGCTCAGCAGCAGGCCGCCCAGGGCCAGCATCAGCACCAGCGCCAGGGCGACCGCCACGTCATGCCGGCCGCGACGCTCGAGCCGGCCGATCAGCAGAGCGCCGAGCACCGAGAACACCCCGAGACCGAGGATCGTGTTCAGCCCCAGCAGACTCGCGGCGGCCGCCCCGGCGAAAGCGCCCTGCGGCACGGCGTGCGCCACGAACGCGGAACCGCGCAGGACGACGAAGAACCCGACCATGCCGGCGACGACCGCGACCAGGCTGGCGACGATCCAGCTGTCCACCATGAAACCGGAGAACATCAGCGCCTCCCCCGTCCCGGAAGGTCCGCGGCCAGGTATGCCACGAACACGATGGCGACCACGAAGAAGCTCACCGGCCAGCCGTGATGCGACGGGGGCCATCGGTAGCTCTCGTATGCGAGTACCACCCCACCCCACACGGCGACCACACCCACCAGAGCGGCGTAGACCATCGCGCGCGCGGGGCGGCGCGTGAGCCGGATCGCCGTGGCCGCGGGGCCGACCAACAGGGCGGTCGACAGGATCGAGCCGATGGTGACCGCCGAAAGCGCCACCGTCACGGCCATGGCCGCGAGGAAGACGGCGCCGACGGTCCGGACCGGCACGCCGCGCGCCGCGGCGAGGTCCGGATGGATCGCGCACAGCAGCAGCGGCCGGTACAGAGCCGCCACCACGCATGCCGCGACGACCGCGGCGACGATGACGGGCGCCACCACGGCATGGCCGATCGCGAAGATCGACCCGAACAGAACTACCATCGCGGCGCCGGTGGTGTTGTGAACGGTGGTGTCCCAGTACAGGAACAGCGCGGCGAGCCCCAGCCCGGCGCCCAGCACGACGCCGGTGGCCAGGTCGCGGCTGCGCGCCCGCTGCACGCCGATCAGCTCCATCGCCGCCGCCCCGGCCAAGCTCAGCGCGAGGAAGCCCCACAGCGGCGGAATCGCCACCAGGAACGCCCCGGCGCCGCCGGTGGTGCCGACATCGGCGAGCGCGTGGCCGGCGAACGACTGCCCGCGCAGCACCGTCAGCACCCCGACCATGCCCGACACCACCGCCACCACGCCGCCGACGAGCAGGGCCGTACGGACCTCCTCACTCGCGAGCAGGCCCGCCGGCAGGAACCCGGTCACTCGCCCGCCAACACGAGCACCCGGCCGTGCACGTGCAGCACGTCCACCCGGTGCCGGTAGAGGTCGCTGAGCACCTCGGCGGTGATCACGTCGGCGGTGGGCCCGCTCGCGGCCCGACCGTCAGCGAGGTACACGACGCGATCCATCACGGGCAGCAGCGGATTCATGTCGTGCGCGGACAGCAGCACCGCGACGCCCTGGGCCTTGGCGACGCGCGCGAGCAGTGCGACCACCTCCTGGCCGCTGCGCAGGTCCAGGTTCGCCAGCGGCTCGTCGAGCAGCAGCAACTGCGGCCCGCTGATCAGCGCGTGGGCGATCAGCACCCGCTGCTGCTCGCCACCCGACAGCTCCCCCACACGGGCGTCCGCGAACCGGGCCGCATCCACGGCCTCGAGGATGGCGTCGACCCGGGCGCGCCGGGTGCGCGACGGCAGCCCGATGCCGAGCCGGTGGCCGTCCAGCCCGAGCGCGACGAGGTCGCGCGCACGGATCGGCATGTCCGGGTCCAGCAACACCTTCTGCGGCACGTAGCCGATCCGCGCCCCGGCGTCGACGGTGACGGTGCCGGTGGTCGTCTGCTGCAACCCGAGGATCACCCGGAGCAGCGTGGTCTTGCCGGCCCCGTTGGAGCCGATCAGCCCGGTGAACTCGCCGGGCCGCACCTCGAGTGCGATGTCCCGCAGAATCACCCGGCCGCCTGCCGTGACTCCGACGCCGTCCAGCGCCAGTACCGGCCTGTCGGCGGTCACAGCTTCTCGGTCGAGACGCCCTGGCCCACCGCCTTGTTCAGCGCATCGACCTCGGCGACCATCCACCGCTGGTAGTTGTACCCGTCGGACGGCATCGTCTCGTACACGCCCACCACGGGGATGTTCGCGGCGCGCGCGGCCGCCAGGAACTTGGTGGTGACGTCATCCGTGACCTGCTGGTTGTACACGAAGACCTTCACCTTCTTCCCGCTCAGCAGGTCGGTCTGCGTCGAGATGTCCTGCGGGGCCGGATCGGTCCCGTTCATGATGGCGGTCTCCAGGCTGAACGGCGTCAGGTTCCGGGTGCCCGCGGCCTTCAGCATGTAGTCGGCCACCGGCTCGGTGACGGCGACCGGCGTCGCCGGGTACTTCTTCGCGAACGCCGCCAGCGCGTCGGTCCACGGCTTCAGCGAGTCGACGAACGTCGTCTCGTTCTGCTGGAAATACGACGCGTGGGCGGGCTGCAGCGCCGACAGGTCGGCGGCGATCGCCTTCGCCACCACCGGCATCGTCGCCGGGTCGTACCAGAGGTGCGGGTTCGGCGTGCTGTCCGGCAGCCCGCGCAGCTGCTGCACGTCGATCACCTTGCGTGCCGCGTTCGGCGACGCCTTCTCGATCGTGCCCATGAACCCGTCGTAGCCGACCCCGTTCTGCACGACGAGCGACGCGGCGGCGACCGTCTTCGAGATCGCCGGTGACGCCTCGAAGGTGTGCGGGTCGGTGTTCGGGTCGCTCATGATCGCCGTGGTGTCGACGTACTGCCCACCGATCTGGCTGATCACGTCCGCGTACTCGTTCTCCGCACCCACCGCGACGATCTTCCCGCCGTTGCCGGCCGATGCGCTCGCGCCCGCGCCGGTACCGCTCGACGTGCTGCACGCACCAAGCGTGACCACACCGACCAGACCCACCGCCAGCGACGCCCAGAGGCGTCCGCCCATTCGTGCCACCGTTTTGACCTCATCCCGAATCTCGATTTAGCGGTAACGAGAACCGTTATCGCTAGACCGAGACGCTAGGCGTGGCCGGCGCCGCTGTCAACGCGAGCGCCGCCGGACCGGGCGAACTGGACGGAGCGGGCCTCAGACGTCGGCGGCCCACCCACGCAGGCGCTCGGTCTCCGAGCGGACGGAGTCGAGCTGCTTCGCCACCGCCGTGCCGGCTGTGCCGCCGCGAGCCGAGCGCGAAGCGACGGAACCCGCCACCGTCAGCACGGAGCGCACCTGCGGCGTGAGCGCCGGGTGCACCTCGGCGAACTCGGCATCGGTGAGCTCGTCGAGGCCCGCGCCACGGGACTCGGCGACGCGCACGCACGCGCCGGCGGCCTCGTGCGCGACGCGGAACGGGATGCCGCGCCGCACCATCCACTCGGCGATATCGGTGGCGAGCGTGTAGCCGGCGGGCGCCAGTTCCGCCATGCGCTCGGGATGGAACTCGAGGGTGGCGGTGAGCCCGGCGACCGCGGGGAGCAGCAACCGCAGCTGCTCCACAGAGTCGAACACCGGCTCCTTGTCCTCCTGCAGGTCCCGGTTGTAGGCCAGCGGCTGCGCCTTGAGCGTGGCGAGCAGGCCGGACACGTTGCCGATCAGGCGGCCGGCCTTGCCGCGGGACAGCTCGGCGACATCGGGGTTCTTCTTCTGCGGCATGATCGAGCTGCCCGTCGACCACGCGTCGGCCAGCGTGACGTAGCCGAACTCTGCCGTGCTCCACAGGATCACGTCCTCGGACCAGCGGGAGAGATCCACCGCGATCAGGGCCAGAACGAACGCCGCCTCGGCCGCGAAGTCACGGCTCGCGGTGGCGTCGAGGGAGTTCTCAGCGGCCGAGTCGAAGCCGAGATCCCTGGCGATCGCCTCCGGGTCCAGGCCGAGCGAGGAGCCGGCCAGCGCGCCGGATCCGTAGGGCGACACCGCGAGTCGCTTGTCGAGGTCGGCGAGGCGCTGCACGTCCCGCAGCAGCGGATGGGTGTAGGCCAGCAGGTGGTGTGCGAGCAGGATCGGTTGCGCGGCCTGCAGATGCGTCTTGCCGGGCATCACGACGTCGGGGTTGGCCTGTGCCTGCGCCACCAGCGCGTCGACCACGCCGAGGACGCCCCCCGCCACCGCGCGGATCGCGTCCCGCAGCCACATCCGAAACAGCGTGGCCACCTGGTCGTTCCGTGAGCGTCCGGCCCGAAGGCGGCCGCCGACGTCCGCCCCGGCGCGTTCGATCAAGCCCCGCTCGAGCGCCCCGTGCACGTCCTCGTCGGTCTCGGCCGGTGCGAACGCGCCCGACGCCACATCGGCCGCGAGTAGGTCCAGCGCGGCGAGCATCTCGGCGAGCTCCGACTCCGACAGCAGCCCGGCGGCGTGCAGCACCCGGGCGTGGGCCTGCGACGCGCGCACGTCGTACGGCGCGAGCACCCAGTCGAAGTGGGTCGAGCGGCTCAGCGCCGCCATCGCCTCCGCTGGCCCGGACGCGAACCGTCCGCCCCACAGGCTGCCCTCGTTCGTTCCGTGCTTGTCGGTCACGTGTCCCTCTTCGTCGTAATCCATTGTGTCAAGCCAAAGCGGCGATCTGGTCCGCGAGTTCCTTACCGCTGGTGGGCTCGCGGGCGATCACGATCACCGTGTCGTCGCCGGCGACAGTGCCCACCACCTCCGGGAGGGCCGCCCGGTCGAGCGCGCTGGCCAGAAAGTTCGCGGCGCCCGGCGGCGTGCGCAGCACGCACACGTTACCGCTGTGATCGGTCGCGACCAGCAGGTCGCCCAGCAGCCGGGCGAGCCGCTCCCGACCAGCGGAAGCGCCTGAGTCCCTGGCCCATTCACCGGGCGAGCCGTCCTCCGGCACCACGTAGACGCCTGCGCCGCCGTCAGGCGCGCGCAGCTTGATCGCGCCCAACTCGTCGAGATCGCGCGAGATGGTCGCCTGCGTCGCCTCGAAGCCGTGTCGCAGCAGGAGCGCCTGCAGCTCGGCCTGACTGCGCACCTTGTGGTTGGCGAGGACGGTGACGATGGCGGCCTGCCGGCCGGCGCGCGTCGCGGCGGGCTGGTCGGGGCCGCCCTGACCGCTCCGCGGCGACGACGCATCCGCGCCTGACGTCACTGGTGCTCCAGCAGCCAGGTCAGCAGCGCCTTCTGTGCGTGCAGGCGGTTCTCGGCCTCGTCGAACACCGCGGACTGTGGCCCATCGATCACCTCGTCGGTGATCTCGTCTCCGCGATGCGCCGGGAGGCAGTGCAGCACTATCGCGTTCGGGTCCGCGTGCGCGAGCAACGCGGCGTCGATCCGGTACGGCCGCAGCGGCGCCTTGCGGTCCAAGCCGTCGGCCTCCTGCCCCATCGACACCCAGGTATCGGTGACCACCACGTCGACGCCGGCGACAGCGAGCACCGGATCGGAGATGATGCTCACCTCGGCGCCGGTCTCCTTGGCGCGGGTCCGCGCCGCGTCGACGAACCGCGCCGCGGGCGTGAAGCCCTCGGGCGCGCTGATGGTCACGTCGATTCCGGCGGTGACGCAGCCGAGCATGTAGCTGTGCGACATGTTGTTCGCGCCGTCGCCCAGGTAGGTGAGCTTGAGCCCGGCAAGCGCGCCCTTCCGCTCGGCGATGGTCTGCAGGTCCGCGAGGATCTGGCACGGGTGGAAGTCGTCCGACAGCGCGTTGACGACGGGGACGCTGCCCGCGGCCGCCATCTCCTCGAGGTTCGATTGGGCGTAGGTGCGCCATACGATCGCCTCGGTGAAGCGCGACAGCACGCGGGCGGTGTCGGCCAACGACTCGTCACGCCCCATCTGGGTCGACTTCGCGTCCACCACCACGGCGTGTCCGCCGAGCTGCGCGACGCCGATGTCGAAACTGAACCGCGTGCGGGTGGAGTTCTTGTCGAAGATCACCGCGACGCCCTTGGGGCCCTCGAGCGGCCGACGCGAGAACGGGGCGGCCTTCAGCTCGGCGGCCAGCGCCAGCACCTCGGCCTGCTCGGCCGGGCTCAGGTCGTCGTCACGCAGGAAGTGGCGGGTCATCTACGTCTCCTGGGTTGCAGCAGTGAGGATCTCGGGCAGGTCGGCGATGAGTCGGTCGGCCTGCGCGTCGGTGAGCACCAGCGGCGGTGCCAGCCGGATCAGGTCGGGCTGCGCGGCGTTCAGCAGGTAGCCGGCACTCCGCGCCGCGGCCTCGACCCGCTTGGCACGGGCCTCGGTGAGCAGGACGCCGAGCAGCATGCCCTGCCCGCGCACCCCCTTCACCAGCGGGTGGCCCAGCGCCTCGATCGACGTGGCGATGTGCTTGCCGAGGGCCGCCGCCCGGTCGATCAGGTCTTCGGACTCGATCACGTCGAGCACGGCGTTGGCGGCCGCGGCGCTGACGGGGTTGCCGCCGAAGGTGGTGCCGTGCTGCCCCGGCGTGAGCGCCGCGCCGTGCTCGCCGACGGCGACGGTGGCGCCGATCGGCAGGCCGCCGCCGAGCCCCTTGGCAAGGGTGAACACGTCGGGCACCACACCGGCCTGTTGGAACGCGAACATGCTTCCCGTGCGGGCGATCCCGGTCTGGATCTCGTCGAGCACGAGCAGCGCACCGGCCTCGGTGGCTGCGGCCCGCGCCTGCGCGAGATAGCCGGCGGGGGGGACGACGACGCCACCCTCGCCCTGGATCGGCTCGAGGAACACCGCGCCGACGGGGCTGCCCTGTGCCACGCCGTCCTGCAGGGCGGCGCGCAGCGCGTCACCGTCGCCGTACGGTACGAAATCGACCGATTCGAGCATCGGCACGAACGGCGTGCGCTTGCCCTCCTGGCCCGTGAGGCTGAGGGATCCCATGGTGCGGCCGTGGAAGCCGTTGGCGGCGGCGATCATCCGTGGCCGGCCGGTGCGCCGCGCGATCTTGATCGCGGCCTCGTTGGCCTCGGCGCCGCTGTTGCAGAAGAAGACCCGGGTGCCGGGCACCCCGACCAGGTCGACGAGGCGTTCGGCGAGCCGGACCGTGGGCTCGGCGACGTACAGGTTGGAGACGTGTCCCAGGGTCGAGATCTGCCGCGTCACGGCTTCCACGACCTTCGGGTGCGCGTGGCCGAGGATGTTGACCGCCAGGCCCGCGAGCAGGTCGACGTACCGCTTGCCGTCGGCGTCGACGACCTCGGCACCCGAGCCGGACACGAGGGCCACCGGCGGGGTCCCATAGTTGTCCATCAGGGCGGCGTTCCACCGCCCGAGGATCTCCTCCGTGTGGGTCACTGCTGGTCCTCCTCGAATTCGTCGTCGGCCGTTCGGGTGTCTGTTCCGTCGCCTGAGGCCGGCACGACCATGGTGCCGATGCCCGCGCTGGTGAACACCTCGAGCAGCACCGAGTGCGGCACGCGGCCGTCGATCACGTGGGCCGTGGGGACGCCGCCGGTGACTGCCCGCAGGCACGCCTCCATCTTGGGCACCATCCCCGCGTCCAGGCCGGGCAGCAGGGCGGCGAGCGTGTCGGTGTCGATCACCGAGGTGAGCGACGATCGGTCCGGCCAGCTCGTATACAGGCCCTCGACATCCGTGAGCACGATCAACTTCTCGGCGCCGAGCGCCTCGGCGACGGCCGCCGCGGCGGTGTCCGCGTTGATGTTGTGCACCACGCCGTCGGCGTCGGGCGCGATGGTCGAGATGACGGGGATGCGGCCCGCGTCGATGAGATCGAGCACGGCCTCGGGCTTGACGGTGGTGACGTCACCCACCAGCCCGATGTCTGTGGCGACCCCGTCCACGACGACCTCGCGGCGGGTGGCGGTGAACAGGTGGGCGTCCTCGCCGGACATGCCGACCGCGTACGGACCGTGGGAGTTGATGAGTCCCACCAGTTCCCGGCCGACCTGGCCGAACAGCACCATCCGCACCACATCCATCACCTCGGGCGTGGTCACGCGGAAGCCGCCCCTGAACTCGCCCTGCATGCCGAGCCGTTTGAGCATCGCCGAGATCTGGGGACCACCGCCGTGCACCACGACCGGCTTGATGCCGCAGGTGCGCAGGAACACCATGTCCTGGGCGAACGCGGCCTTCAACTGGTCGTCGACCATCGCGTTGCCACCGTACTTGACCACCACGGTGCGCCCGTGGAACCGCTGCAGCCAGGGCAGTGCCTCGGCCAGCACGTGTGCCTTGTCGAGCGGGCTGAGCGCCGCTCCGATCGCGGCGCTCACGACGAGTAAGCCGAGTTCTCTTCGACGTACGCGTGCGACAGGTCCGTCGTCCGGATCGCGGCGGTGCCCGCGCCCTGCGCCAGGTCCACCGTGAGGGTGATCTCGGAGCCGGACAGGTCCACGCCGCGCGCACCGGGCACGCCGACGCCGTTCTCGCACACCGGCTGCCCGTTGAACGAGACCGCGATCGCGTCCGGATCGAGCGCGATGGGCGCCATGCCGACGGCGGCCAGCACACGGCCCCAGTTGGGATCGCTGCCGAACAACGCCGTCTTCACCAGGCTGTCGCGGGCGATGGTGCGCGCGGCGATCAGCGCCTCGTCCTCGCTCGCGGCGCCCGTCACCGTCACCGTCACCCGCTTCGTGACGCCCTCGGCGTCGGCCTGCATCTGCGCGGCCAGATCGTCGCACACCGCACGCACGGCGTCGTTCAACTCCTGTTGGCTGCAGGTCTTCTCGCTGGCACCGTTGGCGAGCAGCAGCACGGTGTCGTTGGTGGAGGTCACGCCGTCCACGTCGAGCCTGTCGAAGGTGTACTTGGTGGCCTGCCGCAACGCCTCGTCGAGCTGGGCGGCGGTGGCGCTGACGTCCGTCGTGACCACCGCGAGCATCGTCGCGAGCGCGGGCGCGATCATGCCCGCTCCCTTGACCATTCCGCCCACGTTCCAGCCCCCGCTGTGGTGCAGCGCGGTCTCCTTGGCGACGGTGTCGGTGGTCATGATGGCGTGCGCCGCGTCGGTGCCGCCGCTCATGCCGCCACCCATCTCATGCACCACCTCCACGATGCCCGCGAGCACCTTGTCCATGGGGAGCCGGTCGCCGATCAGGCCCGTGGAGCACACCGCGACCTCGATGGCGCCGGTCTCGGTCCCCCAGTGCGACAGCGTCTCCGCCACCTTCTCGGCGGTCGCATGCGCGTCCTGGAAGCCGCCGGGACCGGTACAGGCGTTGGCACCGCCCGAGTTGAGCACCACCGCCCGGAGCCGGCCGGTCTCGAGCACCTGCCGGCTCCACAGCACCGGCGCAGCCTTGACCTTGTTCGCGGTGAACACGCCCGCGGCCGAGTACTCGGGCCCCTCGTTGAAGACCAGCGCCAGGTCCGGCCTGCCGCTCGCCTTGATGCCCGCCGCGATGCCGGCGGCCTTGAAGCCCAGGGGCGCGGTGACGCCCTGGTTCCGGACGAGGCGGAAGGTGTCTTCGCTCGCTCCGCTCACGGGGCCACTCCTACGGTGCTCAGGCCGGCGGTCTCGGGAAGCCCGAGCGCCAGGTTCATGGACTGGACGGCTGCTCCGCCCGTGCCCTTGGTGAGGTTGTCGATCGCGGCGGTCACCACCAACCGTCCGGCGGCCTCGTCGACGGCCACCTGAACGTGTACGGCGTTGGAGCCCACGACCGACGACGTCTGCGGCTGCTTGCCGGCCGGCAGCAGATGCACGAACGGCTCGTCGGCGTACGCCTTCTCGTAGACGGCGCGCGCGGTCGCCTCGTCCGCGGCGGTGTCGGCGACGACGGTGGCCAGGATGCCCCGCGCCATCGGGACCAGCACGGGCGTGAACGACACGGCGACGGGCTGATCCGCGACCGCCGAGAGGTTCTGGACGATCTCGGGGGTGTGCCGATGCACGCCGCCGACGCCGTAGGCGCGGGCCGAGCCGAGCACCTCCGAGGCCAACAGGTCCACCTTCGCGGCGCGCCCGGCGCCCGACGTGCCGCTCACCGCGACGACGGTGACGGATGGCGCCACGATCCCCGCGGCCACCGCGGGATAAGCGGCGAGCGACGACACCGTGGGGTAGCAGCCGGGCACCGCGACCCGGGATGCGCCGGTGAGGATCTCCCGGTTGCCCGGCAGCTCGGGCAGACCGTATGGCCAGGTACCCGCGTGCTCGGAGCCGTAGAACCGCTTCCACGCGTCGGCGTCCCGCAGCCGGTAGTCGGCGCCGCAGTCGATGATCAGCGTGGTGGGCGGCAATGCCTCCGCGACCTCGGCGGACTTGCCGTGCGGCAGCCCGAGGAACACCACGTCGTGTCCGCGCAGGACGTCGGGAGTCGTGTCGTCGAGCACGCGGTCCGCCAGCGGCAGCAGGTTCGGATGGTGGTCGAACAGCGTCGAGCCCGCGTTGGATCCGGCGGTCAACGCGCCGATCACGAGCTCGCCCGACTGGTACGCGGGGTGCCCCAGCAGCAGCCGGAGGATCTCGCCCCCGGCGTACCCGCTCGCGCCCGCGACGGCTACGGAGATGGTCATGTGATTATTATGCATGATGATGCAAGTCTATTCACACCGGCCTCGGAGTCCCACGCTCCGCCCGTGATCGACACGGCAGTGGCCGGGCTTCGGGTCAGAGGACGGCGATCGGGCGGCCCGCGTTGACGATGGCGAGATGACGCCGGGTGTACGCGTGCAACACGGCCTCCTCCGGCGCCGAGATCTTGTCGCAGACCCACTCCCAGTGCAGCGTGACCCGATCGCCGACCATGAGCGGCTCCGTGATCCCGTCCCCCTCGATCGAGCGGCGCGCCGTCTCCAGCACAGCCGGGCCGAGGCTCAGCGACCGCCCGTCCCAGGTGAGCGGACGCGACCGGACGATCGCTTCGTCGGGCTGCAGGGCGACGACGGTGCCGGACCGGATCCGGCAGCGATCCAGCACGTGCAGCGCGTGATCGGAGACCGAGCCGTCGCCGAGGAGGCCCGTCCACGGGTAGACGCAGAACACGGCGAAGCTGTGGTGCGGCACCGCGCCGGCCAGCACGCTGTCGGCCAGTCGCGGGAATGCGGATCCGACCTGGGCGCGGAACCGGTCCTCGATGTTGCGCCCGATCTGATTCATCGAGACCCGCTCCAGGAGGCGGTTCCCCACCCAGTAGGCCCGGACGACCCGGTCGTCCAGCGGGTCTCCGAGATGGTTGGCCTGCGCGATCAGTTCGAGGTAGGGCCACGCCCCCTCGAACCTCCGGGACATCGCCCGCAGCCCCGACGCATCCCCCGTGACCCCGTATTCGAAGTACGCGCCGGAGTCGCCGGGCCCGCAGTAGCCGTGCGAGTTCGGGGGGAAGGCGTAGCGGGCGAATGTCAGGGGCCCGGACGGGGCGGGCATCAGCAGATCCGGGGTAGCTGCTCGCCGATGGGCATGTCGACCACGCGGGTCCCGCCCAGCCCGGTCGCCGCCACGACCATCGTCGGGTGGTCCGAGACGCAGCGCCCGATCAGCCGCGCACCGACGCCCTGCGGATGGGCCCGCATCGCATCGAGCACCCGATCGGCGTCCCCGGGGGCGACGATCGCCACCAGCTTCCCCTCGTTCGCCACCTGGAACGGGTCCAGCCCGAGCAGGCCGCACGCGTCCTTCACCGATTGCGGGACCGGCACGTCCGCCTCCACGAGGTGCATCCCCACGCCCGACGCCTTCGCGATCTCGTTGAGCGATGCCGCCATGCCGCCGCGGGTGGGGTCGCGCAGCGCGCGGATGTCGGCGCCCGTGGCGATCATCGCCTCGACCAGACCGTTCAGAGGAGCGGTGTCGCTGGCCACCGTGGTGCCGAATTCGAGCCCCTCACGGCAGCTCAGCACGGCCACCCCGTGCACGCCGATGTCACCACTCACCAGGACCGCGTCGCCGACGCGCGCCCGTGCCGGGCCGATGTCCATACCGTCGGGCACCAGCCCGATGCCGGTGGTGTTCACGTACACGTCGCCCGGGCCGCCCGAGGTGTTGTCGATGACCTTGGTGTCGCCGGTCACCAGCTTCACCCCGGCCGCCTCGGCGGCACGTCCCATGGCGTCCGCGATCCGTTCGATCACGCTCAGGGGCGTGCCCTCCTGGAGGATGAACGCGGTCGAGAGCACCAGCGGCGTCGCGCCGGCCATCGCCAAGTCGTTGACGGTGCCGTTCACCGCGAGATCGCCGATGCAGCCGCCGGGGAAGAACATCGGTTTGACCACGAACGAGTCCGTCGAGAACGCGATCCGGCTGTCCCCGATCGCCAGCACTGCCGAGTCCCCCATCTCAGCCGCGGCCGCGGCACCGAAGGCGGGGAGGAACAGCAGATCGATGAGCTCCGCGGTCATCGCTCCCCCGCCACCGTGCCCCATCACGATGTTCGGCGAATCACGCAGTGGAAGCGGGCAGGCCCAGTTCGCGGCGTCGGGAATCGGTACCGATGATGCGGCGGTCTCGGTCATCATGCACCGACCGAGCTCAGGCGGCGATACGTGTAGTAGGCGGCACAGGCCCCCTCGGACGACACCATCGTCGCGCCCAACGGATGTCGCGGCGTGCACTCCCGCCCGAAGGCCGCGCACTCGTGGGGTTTCAGCAGCCCCTGCAGGACCTCGCCCGAACGACACAGCGTCGATTCCGCGGTGTGGATGCCCGTCACGGCGAACCGGTACTCGGCGTCGAATTCGCGATACCTCTCGGACAGGCGCCAACCGCTCTGCGGGATCAGGCCGATGCCCCGCCACGTGCGGTCGGTGACCTCGAAGACGTCGCGCAGCATCTCCATCGCCGCGGGGTTCCCGTCGGTGGGGACCGCCCGCGCGTACGCGTTCTCGACCTCGTACCTGCCGGCCTCGAGTTGGATCACGGTGCGCCGGATCCCCTCCAGGATGTCGAGCGGCTCGAACCCGGTCACCACGATCGGCACGCGATACTTCTCCGCCAGCGCCGGGTACTCACGCGTGCCCATGACGCTGCACACGTGGCCGGCCGCGAGAAAGGCCTGCACGCGGCAGTCCGGCGACTCCATGATCGCAGCGATGGCGGGTGGCACCAGCACATGCGACACGAGCAACGAGAAGTTCCGGATACCCAGCCGCTCGGCCTGGAACACCGTCATCGCGTTGGCCGGCGCCGTGGTCTCGAAACCGATGCCGAAGAACACGACCTCCCGGTCGGGGTGCTCCCGCGCGATCTTCAGCGCGTCGAGCGGCGAATACACCACGCGCACATCGGCGCCGGCGCTCTTCGTGCGGAACAGGTCCTCGCTACTGCCGGGAACCCGCAGCATGTCGCCGAACGAGCAGAAGATCACCCCGGGCTGCTTCGCGATCTCGAGCGCCTTGTCGATCATCTGCAGCGGCGTCACGCACACCGGACAGCCGGGCCCGTGGATCATCTCCACCGCGTCCGGCAACAGCTGGTCGATGCCGTGCCGGATGATCGAATGCGTCTGTCCCCCACAGACCTCCATCATCGCCCAGCGCCGGGTGGTGACCTGGTGGATCTGGTCCAACAGTCGCCGGGCCATATCCGGATTGCTGAATTCGTCGAGGTACTTCACGACACACCGTCCTTGCCGTCGATTCCGGCCTGCTGCGCTGCCATAGCGAATCCGTCGCCGAACTCGGTCTCGAGGATCCCCATGCGGTCGAAGTCCGCGAGCGTCTGAAGAGCGGACCGCTCATCGAGCCGTTGAATGGCGAACCCCACGTGCACCATCACGTACTCTCCGATCCGGATGTCCGGGATGTACTGCAGGCACACCTCTTTCAGGACCCCGCCGAAGTCGACCGTCGCCATCGTCGTGCCGTCCCGTTCCTCGAGGACCAGCACCTTTCCCGGTACCGCCAAACACATCACTTACTCCTAACGGTCGTCATCCGTGCACGTCGCGCCTGCGCGGGCCTGTGCCACGAGGATCTGGCCGAGCGCTATCCCGCCGTCGTTGGCCGGCAGCAGAGCAGGACGGAGAACCTCGAAGCCGACGCCGGACAGGGCTCTCGTCGCGAGTTCGAGGAGCACCGTGTTCTGGAAGACGCCACCGCCGAGCGCCACCGTCTCGAGCCCCGTGGCCACCCGGGCGCGGGCGGCGAATTCCACGATCAGGTCGGCCACCGCGCGGTGGAACCGCGCGGCGATCATGCCCGTGGGGACGCCGGACCGCACGTCGTCGACCACCGCAGCGATGAGCGGGGCGGGATCGGCCTGGCAGCGCCCGGAATCGCCCACGGGCGCAACCGCGAACCGATACGGGCGGTCCGCCTCGACTTCCCTGGCGGCCCCTTCCAGCTCGATCGCCGCCTCGGCCTCGTAGTCGACCCGCTGGCACACGCCCGCGAGCGAGGCGACCGCGTCGAACAGCCGGCCCATGCTCGACGTCGGCACGCACCCGAGGCCCGTGTCGAGTTGATGCGCGAGGACTCGGCGCTCGTCGGGCGGGCAGGCGGCGACCGCCGGGTCACCGTCGGACCAGGGCAGTCCCGCGTGGTGCAGGTGCGCCATGGCCATCCGGTACGGCCGCCGGACGCTCACGTCGCCGCCGGCCAGGGGAACGTAGGCGAGCTGCCCCAGCCGGTCGAATCCCGCGTAGTCGGCGACCAACAGCTCGCCGCCCCACACGCCGCCGTCGGTCCCGTACCCCGTGCCGTCGAACGCGATACCGATCACTTCCCGGCCCGCAGGCACTCCGTGCTCGCCCATCACGGACGCGATGTGCGCGTGATGGTGCTGCACGCCGACCACCGGCCGGCCACGGGACACACTGCGTGCCCACTGCGCCGATCGGTATGCGGGGTGCTCGTCCACCACTAGACGGGTCGGAACGACACCCGTGATCATCGCGAGGTGGTCGGAGGCGGCCGCCAGCGCTTCGATCGTCGCGGCGGTGTCCACGTCGCCGATGTGCTGACTGATCCACGCGAACCGACCCACGCCGATCCCGCAGGTGCACTTGAGATCCGCGCCCACCGCGAGGGTCGGCTCGACGTCGAAGGGGAGCGCTATCGGCAGTGGCGCGTAGCCGCGGGAGCGTCGGATGGGGACCTCGACGCCGGAGACGAACCGCGTGACCGAGTCATCGCACGGGACCACGATGCCCCGGTCGTGGGTGAGCCACGCATCGGCCAGCGGCGCCAGCAACGCGGCGGCCTGCCCGTCGTCCGTCACTATCGGCTCGCCCGACCGGTTGCCTGAGGTCATCACCAGTACATCGGGGCCGGGTTCGTCACCGTCGAGGCCGAACAGCAGGCGATGCAAAGGCGTGTAGGGCAGGAAGATCCCCAGGTCCGGAGCGTTCGGGGCGACGGACGCCGCCACCTCTCCGGCGCCCCGCCCACGGGGCACCAGCAGGATCGCGTGACGCGGTCCGGTCAGCACCGCCTCCGCCGCCGGGTCCAGCACCGTGAGCCGCCGGGCGACGACGAGATCGCGGACCATGACGGCGAACGGCTTCGTGCGGCGCGCCTTGCGGCGGCGGAGCAGGGCGACCGCATCGGCATCGCGGGCGTCGCACGCCAGGTGATATCCGCCGATCCCCTTGATGCCCAGTATCTTTCCCTCGGACAGCATGCTCCGCGCCACGGCGAGCGCGGCGGCGCCCGTCTCTTGCGATCCCGCCGGGGTCACCAACGTCAGCACCGGCCCGCAGTCCGGGCACGCGATCGGCTGTGCGTGGAACCGGCGGTCGGCCGGGTCGGCGTACTCACGAGCGCACCGCTCGCACATCGGAAACCCGGCCATGGTGGTGTTCGCGCGGTCGTACGGGAGATCGGTGGTGATCGTGAACCGCGGCCCGCAGTTCGTGCAGGTGATGAAGGGGTGCCGGTACCGGCGGTCGCTCGGGTCGGTGAGTTCCCGCTCGCAGTCGGCGCACATCGCCACGTCGGGCGACCCCAGCGTGCGCCCCAGGCCGTCCGCGGTCGACTCGTCGATGTGGAACCCGGTGGCGCCCTGCGGCGCGAGGTCCCGCTCGGTGATGTCCGCGATCAACGCGAGCGGCGGCGGCTCGCTGCGAAGCCGGCGCACCATCTCATCGACGTCGGCTGCGTCGCCCTCGACCTCCACGACCACCCCACCCACGTCGTTGCGCACCGATCCGGCGAGCCCCAGCGCGGCCGCCGCGGCGTACACGAACGGGCGGAAGCCGACGCCCTGGACGACGCCGGACACCCGCAGCTCCCGGCGCACCCGCTGCGTCGGTCCGCTACCGACCAACTGCAGCCCTTCGCGTGCCTCGCGCGCCTTCGGCTCGCTGACCGTCTCCATGGCGAATCCCATATGGATCACCACCCAATCCCCTGGGGACGGGGGTCGATCGAGGATGCCCACGTTGATCCGGCGTTCGACGCCCTCGACGTCGACGCGTGCTATCTGACCGCCATAGCCCTCGGCCATGGCGATCACTCGACCCGGGATTCCCAGACACATGCCTCACGTCACCTCCGCTCGGGTGCTGCACGCCGACAGGAGCTCTCGAACCGCCGCGGCGGCCGGTTCGACGGCAGCTTCGACGGTCGCGCTCAGGCCGATCCCCTCGCTGACGTCCTCCGGTACACAGCCGATCAGGTATGTGGTCGGCAGCCGGCCGCCGAGGGCCCTCAGGCTCGCCAGCACGGCCGACGGGGTCATCGCGTGTGCGTCGACCGCGGGGGCGGCGGGCACCTCGTCGATCAGTCGGACGCTGACGGTGCCGGGAGCACCGGGGCCGGGAACGGCGTCGATCAGGATCAGGGTGTCGACTCCGTCGACCAGGTCGTACGCGAGGTGCATGCCCCGGATGCCGTAGTCGACCACGCGGACCCGGTCGCCGTCGTCCGCCGTCAGGCGTCGCGCGACCTCGGAGCCGAAGCCGTCGTCGCCGAGGAAGATGTTGCCGATCCCGGCGACGAGCACGTCGCCCACGACCGTCACATCCGACGCATCCGCAGGTATCGCTTCATATCCGGCACCGACTTGACCGCCGTCACCACGCCCACCACGACCGCGGCACCGATCACCGCCGTCGCCACCATTCCTACGTAGTTCATTGCTGGACTTCCTTTCTGGCGCGGCCGGGCTGTGCCGCTGTTACCGGGACGAGTTCGTCGGGCGAGAAGTACAGGTAACGGCCGTACCACTCGTGCAGGTCGGCGGCGGGATCGTCGAGCAACACCACCGACACGTGCGTCTCACCGTCCACGTCGAAGAACACGCCCGTCACACGCGCGCGCCGACCGGCGGAGAACAGATCCTGCGCGTCGGCGCGACGGCGGGGCCGGACGGTCACCACGCTGCCTTTCGCGATCGGGACACCCTCGATGACAACCGAATCCGCGTCGGGCCGCACGCTCCCGTCCACGCCGGGGTCCCACCACGGGGCGAGCGCGTCGGTCCCGACGCCGGGCGTGTGCATCGACGGGAAGTCGACGCCGCCCGACCGGCTCGGCCCACCGCCGCGGGGGTCCCGCAGCGTGCCGTGCAGCTGCTGCATCTGTTCGGGGGTCATCGCCTCGCACCGGTCGATGATCTCGGCAGCCCGCGGGTCGGTGCGGCGGGCCTCCGCCTTCTCGTCGTCCGTGAGGGTGAGCACGCGCAGCGTGAGGATCTCGTCGATCTCGGTGGAGTCGAACAGCGCCACCGAACTCTCGGGTGCGATGGCCGGGTGGTCGTACAGGATGATCGGCGCGAGCAGCAACACGTCGTCCTGCCCTTCGGGGCCCGCGAGAACCGGCCAGCACCTGTCGTGCGCGGTGGTCGGCACCGCGGCCGCGACCACCGCCGGCGGGTCGGTGGTGGATACGAAGCCGGAAGTGGGGGCGGTGAGCAGCATGTGCGTGGCGATCAGGGAGCGTGCGATCGCGGTGGCCGAGTCGTGGGCGAGCGGGCCGGATGTCACCGGCGCCGGGAGCGCAGCGAGCGGGCCGAATGTCACCGGCGCCGGGAGCGCAGCGAGCGGGCCGAATGTCACCGGCGCCGGGAGCGCAGCGAGCGGGCCGAATGTCACCGGCGCCGGGAGCGCAGCGAGCGGGCCGAATGTCACCGGCGTGACGTTCTCCGCCCGTACGGTCACGAGCAGCACGCCCGCGGCCTCGATCGCGCGCGCCGAGAGGGTGATTCGCGCCGACAGCGGTTCTCGCCGGCGCACCACGCGGCCCGCGATCCGGCCGTCGTCGGCGGCTACGTCCTCGGCGTCGACGCCGCCCGCGAAGTCTCGGTCCAGGCTCACTCCCGCCAGCAGCTCGGACCGGCCGAACTCGCCGATCCACTCCTCGTGGTCCACCGCCTCGTCCCACGTGCGCCACTGCGACGAGCCCACCGTCAGCGCGTCGGTCGGGACGAACACGCCGCCTTCCGACCGCTCCACGAGACGCCGTTGGATCTGCAGGAACCGCAGATAGACACCGAGCCGAGTGGACTCACCCGCGTCCTCGAGGAGGATGTCCGTCGACATCGTCGGGGCCTCGCCGTGGCCGGCGTCGAGCGCGCCGGCCGGCCCCAGAACGCCGAACTGCCACCGGGACCGGTTCTTCGTCGACGATCCCCGGTACGGATACAGCAGATAGCCCTCGTAGAGGACCGCGTCCGCCACGGCCCGCGCGAGTTCCAGGTCGGCATTCATCGCGGCGCCCCCGCGTCGACCGTGAGCAGTCGGGTGAGGGTCTCGTCCCAGGAGGTCAGACCGTGTGCGCTCCGGTAGTCGGACAACCGTCGGATCACCTCGTGGTCCAGTCGCAGCCAACCGGCGCCGGGGAAGTGGCGGTCGATCGACTCGCGCCACACAGCGACCGGCATCGAGTACCGGAATTCGAGGTCCCACGGGACGGGTGCCACCTGGAATCCGTTGCCGCCGTCGGTGAAGACCGTGCCGGAGAACAGGAACAGCAGCGGCACCGCGCCGCCCGCCAGGGCGTGCAGGTACTTGCTGCCGACCACCTCGAAGTCGTATGTGCACGGCATCGGGAGGTCCGCCTCGCACGATCCGCGGAATCCCGGGAGCACCGACGACGTGTGCATCCACAGGAACGGGTGGATCGTGGTCGACCACCGCTCCCGTGCACCGAACAGGTCGATGAGTCCCGGCTCCTCGTCTGCTGTGTACGACCGCCGTTGCGGTTCGATCCGCACCTGGCACCGCACGGCGACGGCGCGCACCGCGGCACCCGTCGACTCGGCGAGGCGCAGCTTGGCCACCAGCGCCGGTGCCGCCGCATACGCGTCGGGGACGACACGGTCGACCGCGATGGTCAGGTGCGTCATCTCGTGCCTCCCGCCGCGGGGCGAGTCGAAGCCGGGCGGCTACGTGCCCGAAGATCGTCGAAGTACTGCGCCAGTTCGGCTTTCGCATCGCTCCCGCCGTCGAATCCGCGCCACACCCGACGGAGGCGGCCGACCAGTTCGTAGGCTGAGTCGATAGGCACGAGGTAGCACTCGGACGGCGTGCCGTCGGCGTGGACGCGCATCATCACCGCTTCCACGTCGGGCAGCGGGGTGGCGAGTCGGGAGTTCCGGTCGACGAGCGAAGCCCATGCGCCGGTGGACAGTTCCGACTCTGTCGCCCCGGCGGGCCCGGGGTAGAAGGCCGTCGTCCGGCCGGTGCGCGAATCGGTGAAGAAGAACGCCAGGTTGACGGGGATCTGCAACTCGTCCCAGACGGCCGCGCCGACGGCGCAGTCGTCCAGCGAGAGGTACCGGTCCGGCACCGTCCGATACCGGGTCACGGCGGTCGACCGGGTGAACAGCAGGGAGCAACCGGTGCACGCGCACATCAGGTTCCGACTCTCGAGGTCCACGACGTGGCGATGCCGTGCCGGGATGGGCTCCGCGCACATCTCGCACCGCTCGCCGTCGGGCCGGCGCGGCTCGGTGGTGACGATCCGCCGCAGGCTCGCCAACCCGGCACCGCCGACCCGTCCGCGCGAACCGGCGGTGGTCATCGCGAACTCAGTTCCGCGCCCGCCAAGCGGATCCGCAGCGCATCGACCGGGATCAGGGTCGCGCTCCGCTCCGCCGCCTGCTCCTCCACCTCCACGGCGGCCACGTCGGGTGCCGCGGCCGCGATCGCCTCCTCGACCAGACCGCGCAGCGTCCCCGTCGAACCCGGGCACCCGTCACAGCTCCCGAGCAGGCGCAGTCGCACCACGGAATCGTCGGTGACGCCGAGGAATTCGACGTCGCCGTGGTGGCCCCGCAGGTACGGCCGCACGCTGTCGAGGGCCCCCTGCACGCGGGTCTCGACGCTATCGGGGTGCAGGCCGTGGACCAGCAGCAGCCCGGACACCAACTCGTCCGAGGTCAGGGCCGCCAGCGTCCCGTCGTCCAGCACATCGCGGGCGTCCAGGATCGTCAGGATGCGCTCGATCCCCGCGCCGTACAGCGTGGTCACCTGCCGCACGAGTTCCTCGGCCCGCTCGTGGACGAGGGTTCCCGAGCCCGCCATCGCGTCCAGCAACGTGTCGATCCGCTCGCCGACCGACGTCAGCGGGTCGGCTCCCCTGCCGCCTCCCGCGGGCACGGGTTCCATGGCCTACTGCGCCCCGACGGACTGGGTGGGCGAGTGCACCGTGTTCAGCGTCTTCCCACCGCCCAGGTACATGTGCACTCCGCAGGGCAGACACGGATCGAAGCTGCGCACGGTCCGCATGATGTCGATTCCCTTGAAGTGCTCCCTGTCGTTCTCCTCGAAGATCGGTTGCCCCTGGACGGCGTCCTCATAGGGGCCGGGTGTGCCGTAGCTGTCTCGCGGGTTCGCGTTCCACGGGGTCGGCGGATACGGGTGGTAGTTCGCGATCTTGCCGTCCCGGATCACCATGTGATGCGACAGCACGCCGCGGACGGCCTCTGTGAACCCGCAGCCGATCCCCTCGTCCGGCACCTCGAAGGACTCCCAGGTCTTCGTCCGCCCCGCGCGGATCTCGATCAGCGCCTGCTCCGCGAAGTGCAGCGCGCACGCTGCGGCGTACGCCTGGAAGTAGGTGCGCGCGCGGTTCCGCTCGATCGTGTTGCTGCCCTGCGGGGGGATCCGCCATTCGAGGGAGACCGGGGGCTTGAGCGCGGTCTTCGGCAGGTTGATCTGCACGCTGTGGCCGGTCGCCTTCACGTAGCCGACGTCGACCAGAGCCGAGAGGGCCGTCGACCACAGCCGCGCCAGTGGGCCGCCGCCCGTGTCCAACGCCAGATGGTCCGTGCCGTCGAACCACCGCGGCGACATCACCCAGCTGTACTTGTCGTCCAGGTCGCGCTTCTGCGGATGCGGGTTGGTGTGCTGGTTCCACGGGTGTCGGCGGTCGACGGGGTTCCCGAGCGGGTCGTTCCGCACGAACATCTCCTGGTCGTCCCAGTCGTCGTAGTAGGACGAGCCGAGCAGGATCCGGATGCCGAGGTTGATGTCGACGAGGTCGTTGGTCACCAGCTTGCCGTCCACCACGACGCCCGGGGTGACGAACATGGCCCGCCCCCACTCGGTCATGTCGCGGTAGGCGAAGTTGCACACCTCGGGGTCCTGGAACGACCCCCAGCATCCGAGCAGCGTGCGGCGCAGGCCGACCTTGTCGTAGCCGGGGATCGCCTCGTAGAAGAAGTCGAACAGGTCGTCGTGCATGGGCACGACCTTCTTCATGAACTCGACGTACCGCATGAGCCGGCTCATGTAGTCGGTCATCAGCTGGATCGTCGCCACGGTGCCGACGCCCCCGGGGTAGAGGGTGGACGGGTGGACGTGCCGCCCCTCCATGAGGCAGAACATCTCCCGGGTCCACCGACTCACCTGGAGGGCTTCCCGGTAGAAGTCGCCGGTGAAGGGGTTGAGCGCCCGCATGATGTCGGCGATGGTGCGGTAGCCGTGGGCGTCGGCGTGGGCGGCCTCGGTGCGTTCCGCCTGGGCCAGCACCCCGGGGTTCGTCTCCGACACCATCTTCTCGCAGTAGTCGACGCCGACCAGGTTCTCCTGAAAGATGTTGTGGTCGAACATGTACTCGGCTGCCTCGCCGAGGTTGACGATCCACTCGCCGAGTTTCGGCGGCTTCACCCCGTATGCCATGTTCTGGGCGTAGCAGGAGCACGTGGCGTGGTTGTCGCCGCAGATGCCGCAGATGCGGCTGGTGATGAAGTGGGCGTCCCGTGGGTCCTTCCCCTTCATGAAGATCGAATACCCGCGGAAGATCGACGAGGTGCTATGACACTCGACGACCTCGCGCTGTTTGAAGTCGATCTTGGTATAGATGCCGAGACTACCGACGATGCGCGTTATCGGGTCCCAGGCCATGTCCACGAGCCCCTCGGGATCTGCGCCCAGATCCGCCGGAGTCCGTACGGTTGTCGTCATGGATTCGCCTCTACAGTTCTCGTTCCGATCGGAGACGGGCACATCCGCCGTCGCCTCCGGCCCGGACTCGGCTCGGCGAGCCCGGAGACGTTCTGGGACTACCAGGTTCGCTTCGCGCCGCTGGTGAGTTGGGCGCCCTTGCTGCGCCAGTGCGGCTCACGGTTGACCGTGTGACCGGTGATGTGCCGCAGGGTGCGGACCGTGGCGCCGTAGCCGCGCACCATGGAGGTCGACAGCTTCCCGCCGGGTGGCTCGTCCATGAACGGCATGAACTTGTCCGGGAAACCCGGCATGGTGCAGCCGATACAGATACCGCCCACGTTGGGGCAGCCGCCCACGCCGTTGATCCATCCGCGCTTGGGCACGTTGCAGTTCACGACGGGGCCCCAGCAGCCGAGTTTGACCAGGCATTTCGGCGACCCGTACTCGTGCGCGAAGTCACCCTCCTCGTAGTACCCGGCGCGATCGCATCCCTCGTGAACGGTGGTGCCGAACAGCCATACCGGACGGAGCTGGTCGTCGAGCGGGATCATGGGCGCCTGCCCGGTCGCCATGTACAGCAGGTAGGTGATGGTCTCGGACATGTTGTCGGGGTGAGCCGGGCAACCGGGAACGCATACGATCGGAATGCCCGCCTTGGACTTCCAGTCCCACCCCAGGTAATCGGGTACGCCCATCGCTCCGGTGGGGTTGCCCTCCATCGCGTGGATGCCGCCGTAGGTAGCGCACGTGCCGACCGCGACGACCGCGGTCGCCTTGGGCGCCAACCGATCCAGCCACATGCTGGTGGTCATCGGCTGTCCCGTAGCGGGGTCGTTGCCGAACCCGCACCAGTACCCCTCGTCGTGCAGGGCCTCGTTCGGGATGGAGCCTTCGACGACGAGCACGAACGGATCGAGCTCGCCCCGATCGGCACGGAAGAACCATTCGAGGAAGTCGTCCGCACCCTGGTTCGGGCCGCATTCGAAGTCGATCAGGGGCCAGTGCACTGCTACCTGGGGCAGCCCGGGCAGGGCTCCCAGCGCAATCTCCTCGATGGTCGGCTGCGTGGCGGCGGTCAGCGCGACGGAGTCGCCGTCACAACTGAGGCCGGCATTGATCCAAAGAACGTGTATCAGAGTCTTTTCGGCTTCGAGTGCCTGGGCTGTAGGCATCGTCGCGCACTTTCCGGGGGCGTCAGCGCCCCCTAGCTGCCGGGGTCGCACCTTGCGGCTCACTTGCGCATCGCATATCCATGCTCTGTCAGCCTCGCCGCTAAGTCAAGACATCGAAGTGATTCAGGTCACAAGACAGTGGACGCTACCCGGCCGCCGGCCAGCCAGTCGCGCCACGCCTGCAGTCCGTCGCCGGTCCGCGCCGACAGGGGCATCACCTCGACGCCCGGATTGACCTGTCCCGCAAGCTTCCTCAGTCGCTCGAGGTCGAAATCGACATACGGGAGCAGATCGGTCTTGTTGACCACCACCAGGTCGGCGGCGGCGAACATGTGCGGATACTTCAGCGGCTTGTCGTCGCCCTCCGTCACGGAGATGACGACCACCCTCCAGCGCTCCCCGAGATCGAAGAGGGCCGGACAGACCAGGTTTCCGACGTTCTCGATGATCAACAGGCTCCCGTCGGCCGGATCGAGGCTGGTCAGCGCGCGCGCCACCATGGCAGCATCGAGATGACACCCCGAGCCCGTGTTGATCTGCACCGCCCGGGCGCCGGCGGCCCGGATCCGTTCGGCGTCGATCAACGTCTCCTGATCGCCCTCGATGACGCCCACCGGCACCGGCGATTCGGAGATCGTACGCTCGAGCAGCGTCGTCTTTCCGGCCCCCGGCGAGCTCATCACGTTGAGCGCGGTGATTCCGCGGTCGCGCAACCACTCGCGGTTGTGCCCCGCCAGATGGTCGTTCTTGGCCAGCACCAGCTCCTCGATCTCGAGCGTGTGCGTCCGGAGATCGCCGTCGACGTGGTCGTCGTGATGGTGGCCCGGGCCATGATGATGACCGGGACCGTCGTCACCGTGCGGATGACGGTGATGTTCCGGCTGGTCACCCACCACCGTCACGCCGGCCTCGTCGCTACCGCAACCACAGGTCGCACACATGTCAAACCACCTCCACGGAGATCAATTGCAACTCCCTGCCGGAGACCACGCGAACATCGGCGCTCCCACACGGGCACAACAGGATCGGGTCGTCTCTGGCGATATCGCGGCCGCAGTCCTCACAGTGCAGCCGACCGCCCGGTTCCTCGATGACGAGTTCCGCACCGTCGAGCGGTGTGCCGTCGGTGACGAGGCCGAAGCAGAAGCGCAGCGAGTCCGGCTCCACACCTGAGAGCCGACCGATCCGAAGCCGCACGACGGTGACGCGACTGCCACCCGTGTGCGCAGAGACGTTGTCCAGGACGCTCTCGGCCACGGCGAGTTCGTGCATGGCACACCTGCTTCCGGATTCGACGATACGACCGCCGGCACCGAACGGCAAGAGCCGGCGAACGGTGCGCGGCGGATCCGGCGGCGCATTGCGGCCTGCCCACCGGCGAACAGTCTTTCGGCGATAGAGACAGGATGCGGCAGCCACGGAAGATGCATCGATGTTCGAATGCGTGGTGGGAGTTCCCGGATGTGCGCGCCGCATCGTTTCGATATGTCTCCACCCACCATCGCGATGATGTTCGCCGTTCTCTGCTCGGGTGGGGTCGGTTGCCGGTCGCGGCATCGAAGCACGTCACCCTCGGCCCCTCCGGAGTGTTCGGCATCGGCTCGGGGCGACCGCCTACACACTGGGCAGGCGACACACCTTCGACGCCGATCACATCGCTGCGATCGACAATACGACTCGGAAGTTGTTGTCCGACAACCTACGACGCGAATCGACGACAGTCGGCTTCTACTTCTCACTCGGCCATTCGACGGTCGTCTTCGCCCTCTGGGCGCTGATCGCTCTGAGTGTGCGCGCGCTCGCAGGCCAGATCGACGGATCGGCGGCATCGAGGTGACCAGCCTGCTCTGCGGCGCGCTGCACATCACGAGCGGACCGGTCGCGTGGATCGGCGGATCGACCTCGATGGGTTCGGCTACGTGATCGTCGGGGTCTCCTGTCGACATGGCTGGAGTCTGTCGCCGTGTCGCATGCCCTCACCGACGGCCCGGCCCGCCGCCCGTCACCGACCGCGCCGGCGGTGACGCCTGACGATCTGTAGCTATCGACAAGGTCCCTGCAAGGCAGCGCCAAGAGCCGGGTCACAGAGTGGAGTCCGTAACGCTCCACGATGTGTCGACGAAGGACCTAGCATGTATCCGACTCAACCGCTGCGGCTCGCGCCTCGCCCCGCAGCCAAAGGCCTCCTCGGCTCCCTCGGCCGCATGCTCGACGGTGTCGCCCCGCGGGTCGAGGACCGCCAGGTGCTGGTGAAGATGGGCTGCGGCCGCCCCAGCCTGGTCGGCGATCACCGCCGACACAACCACGTCACCCGAGCTTTCCACATCTGATACCGCCGACGACCGCGCCGCGGCGTCCCATCCGCCGCGGATGCCGCGCGGCCGTCACCGCAGAATCTCCACCGCGACACCGTCGGCGAACCGATACGGCTGTGCTGCGATCAGCCCGGCCAGTCCGCGCCGCAGCCGCGAGATCTCGGCACGCACGGTGATCACCTTCTCGGCGTCACCGAACAGCGCCTCGGCGAGCTGCGCGGCCGACCGCCCGGCACCGTCGACGGCGATCAGCTCGAGGATCTGGGCGTGCCGCGGCGACGGCGCATACCGCCATGCACCCGCCGCGCCGCCGACGATCACCTCAGGTGGCCGGCCCGGCCGGAGGTCCAGGGTGACCCGCGTCCCGGCGGGGGCACCGCCACCGTCGGCGGGCCCGGAACCGTCCGCGCGCTCGGGCTGCAGAAGCCAGCCGCCCGGCAGTGGGTCGACGCTGCACAGTCCCAGCTCGGGCAGCCGGATCAGAGGGCCGACGACCCCGGTCGGCAGCGTCACGCGGGTCCGCGGCGCCAGATCGCCGACGGCCGCGACCCACCCGTCGGTATCGACGGCGATCCCCGGCCGGCCCAGCCCGGCGAGCATCGGCGCCGCGACACTGCGGAGCCGGTCGAGGCCGACGAGGTGCGCCTCCCGCAGGCGGGATTCCGCGAGCCGAGCGACCGCGGTGACCAGGGCCACCGTCGTCGGATGGATCGTGGCGGCGGGCCCGGACACATCCACCACGCCGAGGATCGAGCCGGTACGCGCGTCTCGGATCGGCGCGCCGGCGCATGTCCACGCGTGGTGGCTGCGGGCGAAGTGCTCGGCAGAGAAGATCTGCACCGGACTCCGTGACGCGAGCGCCGTGCCGATGGCGTTGGTGCCGACGCTGTTCTCCGCCCAACTCGCGCCCTCCACGAACCCCAGGCGGTCGGCGTTGGTCAGCACCCGGGACGAGCCGCTGCGCCACAACACGCGGCCCTCACGGTCGGCGACGACGAGGATGTTGTCGCCGTCGGCGGTGAGGGGTTCGAGTCCGCCCCGGAGGTCGTCGATCACGGCGGCCAGGCCCGACTCGCGCCGCCGGCGCTCCAGGTCGGAGGCGGCGAGCGGGTCGATCCCCGGGTGCGTGTCGGGGCCGACACCGGCCGCACGCACACGCTGCCAGGAGTCACCGATGACCTCACGGGGCCGCGCCGGTGCCCGGCTCCCCGACATCGTCGCGTCATAGACCTCCGCGAGGAGGCGCGCATATCGGCGCGGATCCTCCCCGAAGGCCATGGCGGGTTCGGCAGCGGTACGACTCATCACCTTCGATTGTGCCCCACGCCACACCGAGGTCGAGCCGATCACCCGACCGGGTCGATGAGGACCTTCATCTTCTCGCCCCGGTGCAGGGCCTCGAAGCCGTCCTCCACCACCTGGGCCAGGCCGATCTTCTCGACCCAGCCGGTCGTGTCGTACCGTCCCTCGGCCATCAGCGCGATCACCGCTTCGAAGTCGACGCCCGTGTAGCACAGCGACCCCTGGATCCGGGACTCGTGCATCACCAGCTCCAGCAGCGGCGTCTCGAGCGGCTTCTCGTAGATGGCCACCGCCACCGTCGGCCTGCGCGCCCCGACCGACGCGAGCGCCGTGCGCACCGCCGCCGCGACACCGGCGGCGTCGAACGCAGCGTCGGCCATCGCACCGCCGGTCTCGTCGGCGACGAGCGCGGGGACGTCGACCGCTGCGGGGTCGACCGTGCGGGCGCCGAGCCGCTCGATGGCCGCGCGGCGCGTGGCCGACGGCTCCACGACCAGCGTGTTCTCAATGCCCTGACCGCGCAGTGCCTGGAACACCCCGATGCCGATCGGACCGGCTCCGAACACCAGGGCGGTGTCTCCGGGGTGCAGGTCCGCGAGGGTGGTCGCGTGGTAGGCCACGGACATGGGCTCGACCAGCGCACCCAACTCCAGCGACACCGAGTCGGGCAGCCGGTGCAGCATGTAGTCGGGCACCGTGGTGAACCGGGCCATGCCACCGTCGGACATCAACCCGTGGAACCCGATCGACTGACAGATGTTGTAGTGCCCCGCCTTACACGGCGGGCACGCCCCGCACCGGTACACCGGCTCGACGGCGACGCGGTCGCCGGTCGCCCAGCCGGTGACGCCGGAGCCTGTGTCGCGGATCGTGCCCGAGAACTCGTGGCCCATCACCAGCGGGAGTTCCTTGCCGGTCAGGGGGTGGGGGGCGCCGTCCGGCACGAAGATCGGACCCGCGAAGTACTCGTGCAGGTCGGTCCCGCAGATCCCGTTGAAGCCCACCTCCACCAATACCTCACCGGGTCCGGGCGCCGGGACCGGCACCTCGTCCACACTCACGCTGTTCGGCCCGTGGTACACCGCTGCTCGCATAGTCGTCATCGTCGGATTCCTTCTGTCGGAGTTCGTCCGGTCGCCCGGCCGGGCGCCGGGTGGTGGTCAGCGGTAGACCAGGCCGCCGTCGATGAGGCCCGCCTGGCCCGTCATGTAATCGGAGTCGGGGCCCGCGAGGTACGACACGTACGCGGCGACGTCCTCGGGGGTCTGCGCCCGGCCGAGCGCGATCCCGCCGACGAACTTCTCGTAGGTCTCCCCCACGGCGGCACCCGTGAGCTCCGCGAACCGGCGGTCGATCTCGACCCACATGTCGGTCCCTACGACGCCGGGGCAGTAGGCGTTGACCGTGATCCCGGCCGACGCGTACTCCTTGGCTGCCGCCTGCGTGAACGCCCGGACGGCGAACTTGGTGGCGCTGTACGCGCCGAGCATCTCGAAGCCCTCGTGTCCCGCGATCGACGATGCGTTGATGATCTTGCCGCGGACGCCGCGGGCCTGGAACGACGCCGCCGCCGCTTGGATGCCCCACAGGACACCGTCGACGTTCACGGCGAACAGCCGGCGCAGCTCTTCCGGCGTGACGTCGGCGACGGGTCCGACCTGTGCGATCCCGGCGTTGTTCACCACCACGTCGAGGCCGCCGAGCTCCGCGACCGCGGCGTCGACCGCCGCGAACACCGCACCGCGGTCCGACACGTCGGCGGTGATGGCGACGGCACGACGCCCGGCGGCGCGCACCTGCGCGGCGACCGCGTCGATCCCGGGCGCGGTGAGGTCCACGAGCGCGAGATCCAGGCCGTCACCGGCCAGCCGACGGGCGATACCTGCGCCGATACCCCTCCCTGCACCCGTGACCAGCGCGATCCTGCTGTCCGTCATTCGCCGACTCCCTTCGTCCGCGGCGAAGTGCCGCGCATCAGGTCTATGTGACCGGTGCCACAGGCGACAGGGTTGCGGACGGTTGCAACTGCTGATCACGTCCGCAACCTCGCGCAACCCTTGCCACGGCGACCAACTGAATGTGGTGTAGCTCACACTTCGGAAAGGAAGAACCCATGACAACCACCGGAATCACCGCCGCTGAGACCCCGACGAGAGCGCTACCGCGATGGGCCGTTTTCGGCGTCGCCAACCTCGCGGTCGTGGCAGTTCTCGCGGTCGCGAGCTGGTATCTGCTCGCAGACCCGACGACCAGCCCGTGGCACCTCTATCCGCTGCCGTTCAACGCAGCGCTGTTCTGGGCCATCCTGTTCGTCGTATTCGTCGGCTTCGTCTGCGAGTTCGTCGGATTCGACCGGCTGCCGCAGCCCGCCCGCGGGCTGGCGCTGCTCGCCTCGACCGCGGTGTTCGGGATCGTCGCGACGTGGGTACTGGCCCAGGGACTCGGGCGCATCGCCCCCGACTTCGCCGCGAGTCGGCCAGGCGGGCTCGGCTACTTCTCCGGAGCCCTGTTCGTCCTGTTCGGATTCGGCACATGGGTGATGTCGGTGCTGAACTGGCGCCATTGGCCGTGGCCACAGCTCGGTCTTCGCCAGCCGCTCGCGGGGCTCTGCGAGATCGTCGCCGTCGCGATCCCGACCATCGTGCTGTACCTCGTCATCGGGCTGCCCGCGTTCTCCGTCCATGTCCGCAACCCCTTGATGGCGGGCGACACCGTCCTGGGCTGGTTCTACTCGATCGTGGTCGCGGTGCTCATCACCGGTCAGCTGCTCGACGACCAGCCGTGGCAGATGCTCGGCCGCGGTCGCCCCGGCCGGGTGGCGTCGGTCTCGACCATCGGCAACATCGCGCTCGGGACAGTGCTGTACTTCGTGTTCGTGCAGCTGACCCACCTCCTCGTGGGCGCCCGGGCAGCAGGCGATCTCGGCGTCGGGATCCATCAATTCCCGGCACAGCTCGGGGTGTGCTGGGCCTTCTGGATGATCTTCTGGGCCAACGCATTCGAGAATCGACCCACCTCGCTCGGCACGATCGCCAACGCGGCGATCCGGCTCGCGCTCACGTTCGTCCTCGCGGTCGCGACCTTCGAGCTGTACTACCGGTTCGGCGCGCGGCGCATCCTGCACGAGCCGGCGGTCGCCGCCGGGCTGTCCGGGAACGCCCTGGGATTCCTGGACTGGGCCGTGCTGTGGACCTTGTTCTACGTGGTCGGCTTCCAGTCGTACGGCCTCGGCCGGTGGGCGCCCGCGGGCACCGCGGACTGAACCGGTGCCCGGACGCAACCCCGCGCAACCCTTGCCGCGACCGAGCCAAGGGAGTGTGGTGTGTATCACACGACATCATCCGCTGACGACTCATCATCCATTCACGACAAGGAGCACCGAATGACCGCAACGCTGGATTCGGACCAGAGCGTCGAGGCCACCCCGCAGGAGCGTGCCGACGCGTGGCTGGCGAAGTTCGAGACCGCCCTGAAGGCCCGCGACATCGAGGCCGCGGCCGGCATGTTCGGCACGTCGAGCTTCTGGCGCGACCTGGTCGCGTTCACCTGGAACCTCAAGACCGTCGAGGGCCCCGATGGGGTGGCCCACATGCTGACCGCGCGCCTCGCCGACACCGACCCGTCGGGCTTCCGCACGTCCGAGCCTGCCACCGACGACGGTGGCGTGGTGAGCGCCTTCATCGAGTTCGAGACACGGGTCGGCAGGGGCAAGGGCCACCTGCGGATAAAGGACGACGGCGACGGCGACAAGGCCTGGACCCTGCTGACCACGCTGCGGGAGCTGAAGGGATACGAGGAGAGCCAGGGCACCGCGCGTCCTCTCGGCGCGGTGCACGGCGCCCACAACGAGGCTCCCACCTGGGCCGAGCGGCGTGAGCAGGAGGAGGCCGAGCTCGGCCGGTCGGTGCAGCCCTACGTGCTGGTGATCGGCGGCGGCCAGGGCGGCATCGCGCTCGGCGCGCGGCTGCGGCAGCTGGGCGTGCCGGCGCTCGTCGTGGACAAGCACGCCCGCGCGGGTGATCAGTGGCGCGGCCGGTACAAGTCGCTGTGTCTGCACGACCCGGTGTGGTACGACCACCTGCCGTACCTGCCGTTCCCCAGGAACTGGCCCGTCTTCGCACCCAAGGACAAGATCGGCGACTGGCTCGAGATGTACACCCGCGTCATGGAGGTCCCGTACTGGACGCACACCACGTGCTCCAGCGCGTCCTACGACGAAGCGAAGGGCGAGTGGACTGTCGAGGTGGATAGAGATGGCGAGAAGCTCACCCTGCACCCGAAGCAGCTGGTCCTCGCCACCGGTATGTCGGGCAAGGCCAACATCCCGCACTTCGAAGGGATGGACGTCTTCCAGGGCGAGCAGCACCACTCCAGCGCGCACCCCGGCCCGGACGCGTACCGCGGCAAGAAGGTCGTGGTGATCGGGGCGAACAACTCCGCGCACGACATCTGCAAGGCGCTGTTCGAGAACGGCGCGGACGTCACGATGGTGCAGCGCAGCTCCACCCACATCGTGCGGTCGGGCTCGCTGATGGAGTACGGGCTCGGCGACCTGTACAGCGAGCGGGCCCTCGCCGCCGGCGTCACCACCGACAAGGCCGACATGATCTTCGCGTCGCTGCCGTACCGGATCATGCACGAGTTCCAGATCCCGATCTACAACAAGATCCGCGAGGTGGACGCCGACTACTACGCCAAGTTGGAGAAGGCGGGCTTCGACCTCGACTTCGGCGACGACGACTCGGGTCTGTTCATGAAGTACCTGCGCCGCGGGTCGGGCTACTACATCGACGTCGGCGCCTCCGAGCTGGTCGCGGACGGCTCCATCAAGCTCGCGCACGGCGACGTCGACCGTCTCACCGAACACTCGGTGCTCCTGCAGGACGGTACCGAGCTGCCCGCCGACCTCGTGGTGTACGCGACCGGCTACGGCTCGATGAACGGATGGGCCGCGGATCTCATGGGCCAGGACGTCGCCGACACGCTCGGCAAGTGCTGGGGGCTCGGGTCGGAGACGGCCAAGGACCCGGGGCCGTGGGAGGGCGAACAGCGCAACATGTGGAAGCCCACCAACGTGCCCGCCCTGTGGATGATGGGCGGCAACCTGCACCAGTCACGCCACTACTCGCTGTACTTGGCACTGCAGCTCAAGGCGCGGTACGAGGGGCTCGACACGCCGGTGTACGAGCTCGCCCCGGTGTATCACCTGAGCTGACCCACGACTCCGGCGGCGGGGCCGTGACCCCGCCCCGCCGCCGTGACCAAGTAACGCAGCGAGCGGGCCGCATCAGGCACCGCCGGCGCCGGGAGCGCAGCGAGCGGGCCGCATCAGGCACCGCCGTGACCGACTACCGCAGCACCGCCCCGACCGCCGCGGCCGCACTCGCGACCGCGGCGTCGCGGGCTGCGGACGCCTCGTCCTCGGTGAGGGTGCGGTCGGGCGCCCGGAAGCGCAGCGAGAACGCCATCGACTTGCGGCCCTCCCCCACCTGCGCGCCGGTGAACACGTCGAACAGCGAGATCGCCTCGAGCAACTCCCCGGCCCCGGCGGCCAGCGCTTCCTGGACGGCGGCAGCCGGCACGGCACGGTCGACCACGACGGCGACGTCCTGCAGCACCGCCGGGAACGGCGAGACGACCGGCGCGGGGTAGACCTCGGTCAGCGGGATCGCGTCGAGGTCCAGCTCGGCGGCGACGGTGCGCGGCGGCAGCCCGGCTCGCTCCAACACGGCCGGGTGCAGCTCACCGGCATGGCCCACGACGGCACCGTCGAACAGGACTTCCGCGCACCGTCCCGGGTGGAACGGAGGGTACTGCGCGGCCCGCAGTTCGACGGTGACGCCCGCCGCCCGGGCGATCTCGCGGATGGCCTCGAACGCGTCGGCGGCGTCGGCCACCCGGCCGGTGCCCCACGGCCCTGCCGGCGAGCGCTGCCCGGTGAAGACCACGGCGACGTGCTCGGGCTGCCGCGGCAGGGACGCGTCGAGCGCAGCGATCTCGTCGTCGGTCGGCCGCCGGTCGACGGGGATCGGCGCGACGGCCCGGGTCTCGTCCGTGGGTAGGACGACCTGGGCGATCGTGTAAAGCGCGAGGTCGCGCTGACCGCGGGAGACGTTACGCGCGAGGATCTCGAGCAGTCCGGGCAGCAGGGTGGTGGCCAGCTCCGGCCGGTCGGCCTCGAGCGGGTTGAGCACCTTGGTCGTGCGCCGTCGGGCGTCGCCCGGGTCGAGTCCCCAGGTGTCGAACACGGCGGCGGGCAGGAACGGACTCAGCAGCACCTCGACGTGGCCGGTGTGGGCCAGTGAGCGGCTCACGATCCTTCGGCGGCGCTGCCGCGGGGACAGCCCACGGCCGCCGGGTGCCGCAGGCAGCACCGGCGGGATCTGCTCCAGCCCCTCCAACCGCAGCACCTCCTCGACCAGGTCCGCGGGCATGTTCAGGTCGGGCCGCCAGGTCGGCGGGAAGACGGTGAGCGTGCCGTCACCGTCGGCGCCCTCGACGCGGCAGCCCACCTGGCGTAGGCGCCGCTCGGTGGTGCCCGCCGGGTAGTCGACGCCGGCGGTGCGAGCGGGCAGGTCGGGCGCGATCGCGACCGCAGGCCGCTCGGTGTAGCCGCCGAGGTCGGTGATCTCGCCGACTACCGCGCCACCGGCGATCTCGGTGAGCAGCCGGGCCGCCTCGCGCACCGTCCACACCGAGATCGCGGGGTCGACGGTGCGTTCGTATCGCTTTGCGGCGTCCGACGACAGCCTGTGCCGCTTGCCGGTGCGGAACACGGCCACCGGATTCCAGATCGCGCCCTCGAAGATCACGTCTGTGGTGCCGTCCGAGACCTCTGTCCCGGCGCCGCCCATGACACCGGCCAGCGAGATCGGGCCGGAGCCGTCGGCGATCACCGTGTCCTCGAGGTCGAGGGTGCGGGTGACGTGGTCGATGGTCTCGAGCGTCTCCCCCGCTGTCGCCTTCCGCACGACCAGCCCGCCGCGCAGCGTGGCGGCGTCGAACGCGTGCAAGGGCTGGCCGGTGAGCAGCATCAGGTAGTTCGTGATGTCGACGGCCGGGCTGATCGGCCGCACGCCGGACGTGAGCAGTCGTCGCTGCAGCCACCACGGTGTCACCGCGGCGGGGTCGATCCCGGCCACGCGCAGGGCGGTGAACCTGGTGCAGCCCGACTCGGGCTCGACCCGCAGCGCGATCTCGCCGACGCCGCTGCCAGACTCCGGCGAGGGCGTGGTGATGTCGGTGAACGGCAGGTCGTAGCCACACGCCAGCTCGCGGGCGAGGCCGCGAACCGAGAACGCGTACCCACGATCGGGCGTCACGTTGAGCTCGATCACCGAGTCGTGCAATCCGAGCACGACCTTCGCATCGGCACCGGGTTCGGCGGTGCCCGCGGGAAGCACGAGGATCCCCGCGTGGTCGTTGCCGATGCCGAGCTCGCAAACCGAGCAGATCATGCCGTCGGACACGTGGTCGTAGGTCTTGCGCGCGGCGATCGCGAAGCCGCCGGGCAGCACCGCACCGGGCAGCGCGGCGACGATCAGGTCGCCCTCCGCGAAGTTCCGTGCGCCGCAGACGATCCCGCGAGGCGCATCCTCGCCCACGTCCACCTGGCAGAACCGGATGGGCTTGCGGAAGTTCGTCAGCTCCTCGATGTGCAGAACTCGGCCCACGACCAGCGGACCGGTGACGGTGTCGAGCGAGTCGAGTTCCTCCACCTCGAAGCCGACGCGGACGAAGCCCGCGTCGAGCTCGGCCGGCGACACGCCCCAGTGCGGGGTGTCGCGCCGCAGGATCTCGGTGAGCCATGACTGTGCTACTCGCACTGGGAGTCCTTACGTGATGTGGTCGCGTGATGTGGTGGTCGCGTGTGGCGGCGGGTCAGCCCTGGACGCCGAACGGCAGCGTGAACCGCACGTCGCCCTCGACGATGTCGCGCATGTCGGAGATACCGTTGCGGAACTGCAGCGTGCGCTCGAGGCCCATACCGAAGGCGAAGCCGCTGTACACCTCGGGGTCGATACCGCAGGCGCGCAGCACGTTCGGGTTGACCATGCCGCAGCCGCCCCACTCGACCCAGCCCGCGCCACCCTTCTTCTGTGGGAACCAGATGTCCACCTCGGCCGAGGGTTCGGTGAACGGGAAGTAGTTGGGCCGCATCCGGGTGGTGGTCTCGGGACCGAAGAGCGCCTTCGCGAACGCCTCGAGTGTGCCGCGCAGGTGCGCCATCGTCAGTCCCCTGTCCACGGCCAGCCCCTCGACCTGGCTGAACACGGGGGTATGCGTGGCATCCAGCTCGTCGGTGCGGAACGTGCGGCCGGGGCACGCGATGTAGATCGGCAGGTCCCGGGTGAGCATGGACCGGATCTGCACCGGCGACGTGTGCGTGCGCAGCACCTGCCGGGAGTCCTCGGGTGCCACGTAGAAGGTGTCCTGCATCGACCGTGCCGGGTGATCGGGGAGGAAGTTGAGGGCGTCGAAGTTGAAGTGCTCGGTCTCGACCTCTGGGCCCTCCGCGATCTCCCAGCCCATGCCCACGAATACGTCGGCGACCTGGTCCGCGATGATGCTGATCGGGTGCCGGGCGCCCTGCGGCGAGCGACCCGACGGGAGCGTCACGTCGACCGACTCGGCGATCAGCACCGCGGCGTCCCGCTCGGCGTCGAGCACGGCCTTGCGCTGCTCGTACGCGTCGCGCGCCTGCGCCTGCGCGACGTTGACCCGCTTACCGGCGTCCTTGCGGTCGGTCTTCGGGATCGCGCCCAGCGCGCGCTTGCTCAGGGCCAGCGGCGACTTGTCGCCGAGGTGGTGCAGCCGCGCCTCGCCCAGCTCGTCCAGCGTGGTCGCGGCCGCGAACGCCTGCGCCGCGGCGTCGGCGGCGGCTGCGAGGGCGGCCTCGCTCAGGTCTGGGGTGTCGGCTTCGGGCACGGGTGCTTCGCTCCTCGATTACGGCTGTCGGTGCACGTAGCAGCCTAATCGACGCCCTCACCGCGCCGGAAACCCATCACCTCGCCTCGGCCGCCGCGATCGCCTCCAGCAGCCCGGCGATCACCTCTTCGGGGTGGCGGCGAATGCGGCTGTCGGAGAATCGCAGCAGGAACCAGCCGCTCGTCCGGACGCGATCGAACCCCGCCGTGTCGGAGTGGAATGCGAATCCGCGGTGCAAACGACCCGAGCCCTGCGCGGGCTCGACTGTCAAGCGGTGTCACGCTTGCGCTGCGCGATCGCCCGAGCTCCGGCCAGTGCCACCGCGAAGGCCCCGAGCGCCTCCCACCCGGGACCGCTGCCGAGGCCGTACCGGGACAGCACCACCAGCGCGATGCCGGCCAGGCAGACGAGCGTGCCCGCGGCCACGCCGCGCGATCCGCTCGCCACGACCTGCGAGTCCAGCCACGGCAACCGCCGGTGCTCGAGCGGCGACAGCAGCAGGAACGCCGCCGCCACGACGACTGCGAACACCACGCACCGCAGCGCGAGACGGATCCAAAACCCCCGCGCATGCACGTCGTAGGCGTCGAGGCCGGCCGTGTGCAGCGCCAATGCGGTGACCGCGATGGCGGGGATGTGCCAGAGGTACAGGGTCATCGCCCCGCCGTTGCCGACCGTGGTGACGTGCCAGACCCGGGGGCGGGCGGCCCAGCGTCGCACCGGCGCGGCGACGGCGACGAACGCGAGCGACATCCACAGGCAGTGCAGGCCGAGCAGCACCGTCGGCGGCGACGTGTTGGACACGCGATCGGCACCGGTCACGACGAGCGACAGGTCATAGGGCCCGAACATGGCCAGCACGACCTGGGCGGCGAATGCGGCCACGGCGACGGCGACGGCGGTGCGCACCGTGAGAAGACGACGCGCGTACGCGACGCCGATCGCCGTCGGGATCAGCCAGACGGCGACGAAGTTCCCGGCGCCCGCCGTGTCCGAGCCGGTCGTGAGGCGCACCGCGTCGACGGCGGCGGCGATCGCCAGCAGCCCGCCCACGACGACCGCGACCTGTGCGGCCGAGCGCATGCGACAGAGCAGCGGCACGAATGCGAGCACCACGAGGTACACGCCCAGGAACCACAGCAGTGCCACGGACTCGGCGCCGAGCGCCCGCGCAGACTCCGACCCGGCGACCACTCGCGTGACCAGGATCACGGCCGACCAGATCGCCAGGTACCACAGGGTGGGGCGGCACAGGCGCTGGGCGCGGTGCAGCAGCCACGTCCCCCAGGCCGCCGAGGATCCGCCGGCCGGCAGCGCGTACACCCCCACGGCCCCGCCGACGAGGAAGAACATCGGCATCACCTGCAGCGCCCAGGTGAGGGGCTGCAGCGCGGGTAGGGCCCCGAGGATGTTGCCGACCTCGACGCCGCCCCCGTCGATGGTGGCGAGCAGCAGGGCGCAGTGCCCGAACATCACCACGAGTAGGGAACCCAGCCGCGCGACGTCGATCGCCCGGTCGCGGGCAGGCACAGTGCCCGCGACGCTCGCCGGCGGCGGTACTGATCTCATACATCCACCGTGCCCGCTCGCGGGCGGGGATGGATGAGGAGAACCACGGCAATCGGCTGGGCGTTGTCAGCAGGGAGGTGTCACGCGTCGGAGCGGGCCTGGACGCGAGCGCTCTGGTACAGGCAGATCGATGCGGCGGTGGCGAGATTGAGCGACTCGGCGCGGCCGCGGATGGGGATCCGCACGCGGTGGTCGGCGAGGGTCTGCAGCTCCCGGGACAGGCCGTGCGCCTCGTTACCGAACAGCCAGGCGGTGGGGCGTGCGAGCAGTTCGTCGGCATCGTCGAGGCTCACCTCACCGTCCGCGGCGGTCGCAAGCACCGTGAGGCCGCGGGCGCGCAGGTCGGCGACGACGGCCTCGGCGTCGCGGCGCCGCACGAGCGGCAGGTGGAACACCGAGCCGGCGGACGAGCGGACGCACTTGCCGTTGTGCGGGTCGACACTCTCCCCCGCCAGCACCACCGCGTCGGCGCCTACCGCGTCGGACACGCGGATCACGGTCCCCGCGTTGCCGGGGTCCGCGATATCGACGGGGACGGCCACCAGACGCACGTCGGCCGGCAGGTCGTGGGCGTCGAGCAGACGGCACACTGCGACGACGCCGGGCGGCGTCACCGTCTCGGACAGGCCGCGCATCGCACGGTCTGTGACCAGTGCGACGGTGGCGGGCAACCATGCCGCATAGCGCTCGGCACCGTCGACGGTGGCGTACAGCTCCTCCACGACGCCCGCCGCGAGCGCCGCCTCGGCGGCGTTCGCCCCCTCTGCGAGGAATCGCCCGGCCTTGCGGCGGCCCGCCACGCGGAGCAGCTTGGATGCGGAAACGACCCGCGGCGTGCGCTCGGTGAAGAGCGGTTCCGCGGGTCGTTCCGGGTATAGCGACAAATTACGCGGCGTCGAACTAGGCGGCGGGCGCGTTGACATCGGCCGGCAGCGCGGCCTTCGCGATGGCGACGAGGCCCGCGAACGCGTCGGTGTCCGACACGGCCAGCTCGGCGAGGTTCTTGCGGTCGACCTCGACACCGGCCAGCTTCAGGCCCTGCATGAAGCGGTTGTAGGTGATGTCGTTGGCGCGGGCCGCGGCGTTGATGCGGGTGATCCACAGCTTGCGGAAGTCACCCTTGCGTGCGCGTCGGTCCCGGTAGGCGTAGGTCAGCGAGTGGAGCTGCTGCTCCTTCGCCTTCCGGTACAGGCGCGACCGCTGGCCGCGGTAGCCCTTCGACGCCTCCAGGATGGAGCGGCGCTTCTTCTGTGCGTTAACTGCGCGCTTGACGCGTGCCATAGTTCTTGTCCTTCGAAGAGTTGATCAGGTGTCCGAGCGGCTTACTTGCCGAGCAGCTTCTTGACGCGACGCACGTCGGCCTTGGCGACCTCGGTGACGCCGTCGAGGCGACGCGTGACGGTGCTGGACTTGTGCTCCAGCAGGTGCCGACGGCCAGCCTTCTGACGCAGCAGCTTGCCGCTGCCGGACACCTTGAAACGCTTCGCGGTGCCGCTGTGGGTCTTGTTCTTAGGCATGGTGTATCTCGTTTCGTTGTCGTCTCACGCGCGCTCGAGTCGTCTCACGCGTGGCCGGCCGGGCGCGGCCGGTGGAACGGGTCAGGCCTGGGCGGGCGGCGGGGTCTGGTTCGCCTTGTCCTGCTGGGCCTTGGCCCGGGTCTTCGATCCCTTGTGCGGAGCAAGCACCATGGTCATGTTGCGGCCGTCCTGCTTGGCGGACGTCTCGACGAAGCCGTAGTCGGCGACGTCGGCTCCGAGCCGCTGCAGCAGGCGGAAACCGAGCTCCGGGCGCGACTGCTCGCGGCCGCGGAACATGATGGTCACCTTGACCTTGCTGCCCTGCTCGAGGAACCGCACCACGTGACCCTTCTTGGTCTCGTAGTCGTGGTCGTCGATCTTCGGCCGGAGCTTCTGCTCCTTGATCACCGTCATCTGCTGGTTCTTGCGGGACTCGCGCTGCTTCTGCGCGGCCTCGTACTTGAACTTGCCGTAGTCCATGATCTTGCATACGGGCGGCCGCGCGTTGGGCGCGACCTCGACCAGGTCCAGATCGGCTTCGAACGCGAGGCGCAGCGCATCTTCAACACGCACGATCCCGACCTGCTCACCCTCTGGGCCGACCAAGCGGACCTCGGGGACGCGGATCTGACCGTTGGTGCGAGTCTCAGTGCTGATGGGGCCTCCTCTTGTAGGTGCTCACTGCGAGCGGTGTGTGTCCCGACCGCGGCGCAGCCACCAGGCCCTGCCACTCAGCTCGTCCGGGGCATGCATCCGCATGCCACACGAACAAGGGCCCCTCCAGGCGGAATGCCTGCGGGGCCCGTAACCGACCGATCGGGTCATCGCGGCACGTGCCGACGATCACCCCTCCCATAACAAGGAGGCCACACAGGGAATTCCCGGCGTGTCGACCGGACCAGCCGACCTACCCTGAGGCTGTCGGCGTGGTGGGAGCGGGACTCCACTTGCTGCCAACCTCCGAGCCGGGGGGCTCGAACGGCGGGCGGTCGCGCATGGAAGTGTAGCAGCCGTGAACGAGAACCCGAATTCGCCCGCTCCGGGTAGCCCGGATGCCGCATCGCCGAGGGCCGCGCAGCCCCTCGACGGAGAGCTTCCCACACGCGACCTCGCGGAGGTGCCGTCGATCGAGGTGATGTCTCGCGCGATGGTGATGTTGATGAGCGCGGCGGCCGAGAAGCTGGGCCTGTCCGCGGAGACCCCGGCCGACAGCCCGTACTTCGACCTCGACGAGGCGCGCCGGCTGATCACGGCGCTCGCCGGGCTGCTCACGGCGTCGGTGGAGTACCTCGGCCCACACGCCGGGCCGTTCCGCGACGGCCTCAAGTCGCTGCAGCTGGCCTTCCGCGAGGCGAGCAGCTACCCGGACGAGCCCGGTCACGGGCCGGGCGAGAAGTACACCGGGCCGGTGTACGGATGACCGGATGCCGATGACGACCGAACGGTGACGGTGCACACCGGCCTTTGCAGGTATCGGCCCGCGACCGGTTCAATAGGAGTGCACCGGCCCCGAACCCACGGTCCGGAACCAGAGCTCCGGAGGACCACCATGACCCACACCGTCACCCGCCGCGCCACCCGGCGCGCGGCGGCCGTCGCCGGCGCCGCCGGCCTGGCCATCCTCGCGCTCGGCGCCTGCGGTGTGAGCTATGCGGCGCCCGCCGACCAGTCCGGCGCCCCATCCGCGGATCCCAGCGCGGCGAGCACGAGCGCACCGGCCGGTCCGTCGGTTGCGCCTGACGCCGCGGTCTACAAGGACTGCGTCGGTGTGCTCGACACGATGCCGACGATGGTGACATGGAGCTGCGGAACGCCCACCTCGACCGTCGACGACATCACGTGGTCGACGTGGGGCGCGACGACCGCCACCGGCGCCGGCACGCTGGGCACGCCCACCGGTCCCGGGACGCCGGTCACCGTCGAGCTCAGCAGCCCGGGCGGCGACGACCACCACTTCACGGCGCTGACGATCACCACGAAGGGCGGAAAGGCGCAGACGCACAACCTGCCCTGATCTGCACCGGAGGAAAAGGAGACCCCCACGTTGTGCAGCCCCGGCGTCTGGCACGGCGGCTGCTGGGGCGGCCCGCAGCCCTGGCACGGCGGCGGCTGGGGTGGCCCGCAGCCCTGGCACGGCGGCGGCTGGGGTGGCGGCTGGCACCGCTGGTGACACCGCGGCGATCCATAATCCCAGTAATACTTTCGTCGAGAAACCCCCGGAGGCGGCGCTTCCGGGGGTTTCTTCGTCGTGCGTGCGCAGACGCGCGGCTACGCGCTGGCGGCTGCCGCCACAAGGGCCTTGACCCGATCGGGCCGGAAACCCGACCAGTGCTCGCCGCCGGCCACCACGACCGGCGCCTGCAGGTGCCCGAGGGCCAGCACGTACTCGCGCGCGTCGTCGTCCTCCGAGATGTCCACCACCGAGTAGGCCACTCCGGCCTTATCCAGGGCGCGGTAGGTCGCGGTGCACTGCACGCAGGCGGGCTTCGAGTACACGGTCACGTCGCTCATGCCAAAAACACTACATCTGGTGTTACATCGATGCAATTTGCACAAGATGTTGATGGCGGTGCACAGTCAGTCCACAGTGTGATCCCCAGGCTGCGCGCCCATGACCTCGGCCAGGAACTTGCCTGTGTATGACTCGGGCGCGGCGGCCACCTCCTCGGGCGTACCGGTGACGACCACGGTGCCGCCTCCCGTGCCGCCCTCGGGCCCCATGTCGATGATCCAATCGGCCGTCTTGATCACGTCCAGGTTGTGCTCGATGACGATCACGGTGTTGCCCTTGTCCACGAGACCGTTCACCACGAGCAACAACTTGCGGATGTCCTCGAAGTGCAGTCCGGTCGTGGGCTCGTCGAGGATGTACACCGTCTTGCCCGCCGAGCGCTTCTGCAGCTCCGCCGCCAGCTTGACGCGCTGCGCCTCGCCGCCGGACAGCGTCGGCGCGGGCTGTCCCAGCCGCACGTAGCCGAGACCCACGTCCACCAGCGTCTTGAGATACCGATGGATCGAGGTGACGGGCTCGAAGAACTCGGCCGCCTCCTCGATCGGCATGTCCAGCACCTCGGCGATGGTCTTGCCCTTGTAGTGCACCTCGAGCGTCTCGCGGTTGTACCGCGCACCGTGACACACCTCGCACGGCACGTACACGTCCGGGAGGAAGTTCATCTCGATCTTGATGGTGCCGTCTCCTGCGCAGGCCTCACAGCGCCCACCCTTGACGTTGAACGAGAACCGCCCCGGCTGGTAGCCACGCACCTTCGCCTCGGTGGTCGATGCGAAGAGGGTGCGGATCTTGTCGAACACCCCCGTGTAGGTGGCTGCGTTGGACCGCGGGGTGCGGCCGATCGGCGACTGGTCGACCTGCACCAGCTTGTCCAGATCATCCAGCCCGGTCACGCGGCTGTGCCGCCCGGGGACCTGTCGCGCTCCGTTGAGCTTGTTGGCGAGGACGGTGGCCAGGATGTCGTTGACCAGCGTCGACTTACCGGACCCCGAGACGCCCGTGACCGCGGTCAACACGCCGAGCGGGAACGCGACGTCGATACCCCTGAGGTTGTGCTCCCGCGCCCCGGTGACCTTGATCTGACGCTTGCGGTCGATCGGGCGCCGGATCGCTGGCATCTCGAGGATCCGCCGGCCCGACAGGTATGCGCCGGTCAGCGACTCCTTGTTCTTCAGGAGGGCCTTGTAGGTGCCGCTGTGCACCACCTTGCCGCCGTGCTCACCGGCGTAGGGCCCGATGTCGACGATCCAGTCCGCGGCGGCAATGGTGTCCTCGTCGTGCTCGACCACGATCAGGGTGTTGCCCAGGTCCCGCAGCCGGACCAGCGTGTCGATGAGCCGGCGGTTGTCGCGCTGATGCAGGCCGATCGAGGGTTCGTCGAGCACGTACAACACCCCGGCGAGGCCCGAGCCGATCTGCGTCGCGAGCCTGATCCGCTGGGCTTCACCGCCCGACAGCGAGCCGGCGGCCCGGTCCAGCGAGAGATATTCGAGGCCCACGTCCAGCAGGAACGCGATCCGCGCCTGCACCTCCTTGAGCACCCGGCCGGCGATCGCGGCCTCCCGGGCGCCGAGCGCGAGATCGGAGAGGTAGTCGGCGCACTCGGCCACCGACAGGCTCGCGACGTCCGCGATCGACTTCTCGCCGTAGCGCGGGTGGTCGAGCGTGACCGACAGGATCTCGGGACGCAGGCGCGCGCCCCGGCACGCCGGGCACGGCACGTCCCGCATGTATCCCTCGTAGCGCTCCTTCATCTGTTCCGACTCGGTGGCCGCCATGCGCCGCTGCAGGAACGGCATGACCCCCTCGAACTCGGCGTAGTACGACCGCGTGCGCCCGTACCGGTTGCGGTACTTGATGTGCACCTGGTGCTCGGAGCCCTCGAGCACCGCCCGCCGAACCTTCGTCGGCAGCTTGTTCCACGGGGTGTCCAGGTCGAAGCCCATCGCATCGGCGAGGCCGGAGAGAAGACGCAGGAAATACTCGGCGGTCTGGCCGCCCGCCCAGGGGGCGATCGCGCCGCCCGCGAGCGACTGCGTGGGGTCCGGCACGACGAGGTCGGGGTCGACCTCCTTGTGCACGCCGAGGCCGTCACATGCAGGACAGGCTCCGTACGGCGAGTTGAACGAGAACGAGCGGGGTTCCAGATCGTCGACCGCGATCGGGTGCCCGTTGGGGCACGCCATCCGCTCGGAGAACCGGCGCTCCCGCTCGGCGTCCGTCTCCTCGCGGTCGACGAAATCCAGCACGACGATGCCGTCGGCGAGTCGCAGTGCCGTCTCGACGGAGTCGGTGAGCCGCTGCTTGGAGCTGGGCTTCACCGCGAGCCGGTCGACGACCACCTCGATATCATGCTTCTCCTGCTTCTTGAGCTTGGGCGGCTCGGCGAGCGGGTACACGACGCCGTCGATGCGCGCGCGTGCATAGCCCGAGGACTGCAGCTGCGTGAACAGGTCCACGAACTCGCCCTTGCGCGTGCGCACCACCGGCGCGAGCACCTGGAACCGGGTGCCCGACTCCATCTCCAGCACCTGGTCGACGATCTGCTGCGGGGTCTGCTTCGCGATCACCGCCCCACACTCGGGGCAGTGCGGCTTGCCGGCCCGCGCGTACAACAGGCGCAGGTAGTCGTAGACCTCGGTGATGGTCCCGACAGTGGACCTCGGGTTGCGGTTGGTGGACTTCTGGTCGATCGACACAGCGGGCGAGAGGCCCTCGATGAAGTCGACATCCGGCTTGTCCATCTGGCCCAGGAACTGCCGCGCGTACGCCGACAGCGACTCGACGTACCGCCGCTGCCCCTCGGCGAAGATGGTGTCGAACGCGAGCGACGACTTGCCCGACCCGGACAGCCCGGTGAACACGATGAGGCTCTCGCGTGGCAGGTCGACGTCGATGCCGCGCAGGTTGTGCTCGCGCGCTCCGCGCACGATCAGCCGATCGGCCACTGGGTGTCCTTCCGATTCTCCGTGAGGCGACCTGGGTGGATCCGCCGGCCGGCGCAAGGGCGCTCGGCCGACCGTGATCCATGCTAGATAAGGGCTACGACAAGTTCTGTTCGAGCCGGTAGCGTGGGGCCGGTGACCAGCGAGGTATCCGTCTCCGATCAGTACACCGGCACCGTCGAGCCCGGCGGTCCGGCCGCGCGCCGGACGGTGCCCGGCGCCCGCATCGTCAAGCTCTCCGTGGGTCCGATGGACAACAACGTCTATCTCGTCTCGGATGATGCCGGGCGCACCCTTCTGATCGACGCCGCGAACGAGGCGGACCGCGTGCTCGACCTGGCGCGGCAGGTGGGCGGGGTCGAGCTGATCGTCACGACCCATCGACACGCCGACCACTGGCAGGCGCTCGCCACGGTCCGCGACGGTCTCGCGGTACCCGCCGTGGCCGGGGTGAACGATGCCGCGGGGATCGATGCGCCGACCGATCGCACCCTCTCCGACGGTGACACGCTCACCGTCGGCGGTCTCACAGTGGACGTCATCGAGCTGGTCGGCCACACCCCCGGTTCGATCGCGCTGGCGCTGAACCCCGCTGACGGGCCGGCCCACCTGTTCACCGGCGATTGCCTGTTCCCCGGAGGTGTGGGCCGGACCGGGGATCCCGCCGCGTTCACGTCGCTCCTCGACGGTGTCGAGGAGAAGGTGTTCGCACGGTACGGCGACGACACCGTCGTCTACCCCGGGCATGGAAAGGACACCACCCTCGGCGCCGAACGTCCGCATCTCGCCGAGTGGCGTGCGCGCGGCTGGTGAGAACCACCACGTCGGTCTCGGCGCTGCTGGCCAGACTGTTTCAGCGTCGACAGCCGCTTCGGACAGGGGCGTAGGCTTGATCATCGGGAATTCGTTACAGCGCACCGGCAACCGTTGGAGCGCGGCCGAGGCTGACGAGGAGTTCGGAATTCATGGGGCATCACAAGGGCAATGACGAACTGCGCGAGGACCGATCCGAGCAGGAGGAACACCGCCAGGAGGTCCGCGACGAGGTGTTCGACGAGGCCGACGGCGCGGCCGCCGACCTCGGCTCCCAGGACGAGCGGCGCAAAGAGGGTCGCTGACCCGATCCTCGGGGCCGTCTTTCATGATCTCGTCGGCGCCACCGTAAATGCGTCGGGCTCGCGCGTCGCCCCACAGTCGACCGATCGCGTACTCGTCCATGTACCCCCGCGCGTCGGTGGTCGCCGAGTTCGGCGCGTGCGGGGATCGCCGTACGAGTCGCGGCAGCTCCTGGACACGGCGAACTCTGGTGCGCAGAGGTGAAGGAACCGAAGATCATGAGGCTGACGACCATGACTCAGATCACTGTCGATGGAGTGATGCAGGGGAACGGCGAAGCATCCGACGAGGACCGCCGGAACGGATTCGAACGCGGCGGGTGGGCCCGGGGTGCCGGTGACGACGAGACCAGGGCGTTCATCACTCGGACGTACCAGCGCGCCGAGGCGTTTCTGTTCGGTCGGCGCACCTACGAGTTGTTCGCCGACTCCTGGGGATCGATCGACGGGATGCGTACGCATCCGATCGGCGTGGCCTTGAACGAGGCTCCCAAGTACGTCGCCTCGACCACGCTCGTCGCGCCGCGCTGGGAGCACACGACCGTTCTCCGCGGTGCCCTCGCGGCGTCCATCAGCGAGCTGAAGGCCAGGCCCGGAGGTGACCTACAGGTGCACGGCAGCGGCGCCCTGACCCGGTGGCTCCTGGCGAACGATCTGGTCGACGAGATGACCCTGATCGTGGTGCCGGTGATCCTCGGCCAGGGCGCGCGACTGTTCCCGGAGACCGGACCGGACCGGGCGCTCGACCTGGTCGAGTCGCGGGTCGACTCGAAGGGCGTCACGATCCAGGTCTTCCGGCCGGCCGGGCGCCCCGGTATGCGCCGGCCTGAGTTCCCTGATCGGCCGACCGCACCGTCCTGACACCGCCGGAGATGGTCGTCGGATGCAGTACCTGGTCTTCGCGGGCGGTCGCACAGACACCGGCCGCGACCGCGACAGCGCCCGCGGTATGGCATTCACGCTCGGCATGGACCGTCCCCTTGGCCGAAATGCGCGAACGCGGCCGATCGCGCCCACCGGAGCGCGCGGGCCGGGTTTTCGTGGACAATAGAGAGTCCCGTTCGTTCGCCCGCGAGGAGCACCGTGACCACCCGCCCCGACACCGCCGTCGATTCAGCCGTCGACCCCGATATCGCCGTCGAACAGGCCCACCTCGACGAGGTGTACCGGCGGATCGACCGGATGCGCGACACGGCGGCCCGCCGGCGGGCGGACAACCTGGCCGAGGTCGGCGAGAACCCGCAGGAGGTCTCCGAGCGCGACTCGTATCACCAGCTGTACACGGACGACATCGCGAAATACGATGCGGCAGAACATAATCTGTACTTCGGTCGCCTCGACATGATCGAGGGCGACGAGGTGCGCCGGATCGGCCGCATCGGAGTGCTCGACGACGACGAGGAACTGTCTACCCTGCTGCTCGACTGGCGGGCGCCGATGGCCCGGCCGTTCTACCTCGCGACCCCCGCACAGCCGGAGGACGTGCGCGTACGGCGCCACGTGCGGACCCGCAGCCGCCGGGTGGTCGGCGTGACCGACGAGCGGCTGACGCTCGCCGTCGGCGAGGACGCCGGACCAGGCCAAGGCGCGAACGTCGCCAACGAGTCGGCGCTGGTCGAGGCCCTCAACGCCGCGCGGACGGGCCGCATGACCGACATCGTCGAGACCATCCAGCGAGAACAGGACGCGATCATCCGCTCCGATCACCGCGGAGTACTCGTGGTGCAGGGCGGCCCGGGCACCGGCAAGACCGCGGTCGCGCTGCACCGCGCCGCCTACCTGCTGTACACGTACCGGCAGACCCTGTCCCGCAGTGGTGTGCTCATCATCGGCCCCAACGAGACCTTCCTCAACTACATCAGCCAGGTGCTGCCGTCGCTCGGCGAGACCGGCGTCCTGCTCTCTACGATCGGCGATCTGTACCCCGGCGTGATCGCTCAGCGCACGGACTCGCGCACCGCGGCCGCGCTCAAGGGCTCGACGGACATGATCGAGGTGATGAGGCAGGCGGTCCGCGCGTGGCAGACGGTGCCGTCCTCGCCGATCACACTGCGGTTCGATGGTTACCCGCTGGTCGTCGACCGGAAGATCGCGTCCCGCGCGCGGGGGCGCGCCCGGTCGTCGCGGCGCCCGCACAACCTCGCGCGCCCGCTGTTCCTCCAGTCGGCGCTCGACGCGCTCGCCGACCAGCACGCGGCACGGATCGGTTCATCCCTGGTCGACGGCTCGCTGCTGCTGTCGCGGGCCGACGTCGCGGACATCCGGGCCGACCTCGCGGACGACCGCGAGGTACTCGCCGCGCTCGATGACCTGTGGCCGGAGCTGAGCCCGCAGCAGGTACTGGCCGACCTGTGGGCCGATCCGGACCGGCTCGCGGCCGCGGCGCCCGGACTCACCGCCGCTCAGCGCGCCGACCTGGCCTCCACCGCGGCGGGCTTCTCCCCTGGCGACGCGCCGCTACTCGACGAGCTCGCGGAGTTGCTCGGCATCGACAACGAGGCCGACGCCGACCGTGCGCAGAAGGAGTGGCGCAAGCGACTCGCCGACGCGCAGGACGCCCTGGACATCCTCAGCGGATCCGCGCCGCAGGACCTGGAGGACGAGCTGGACCCCGAGATCCTCATGGCCTACGACCTGATCGACGCCGAGCAACTCGCAGAGCGCCAGACGGTGACCGAGTTCAACACCACCGCCGACCGCGCGCGTGCCGACCGGACCTGGACGTTCGGGCACGTGATCATCGACGAGGCGCAGGAGCTGTCGGCGATGGCCTGGCGGATGATCATGCGGCGCATCCCCAACCGCTGGATGACGGTGGTCGGCGACACCGCGCAGACGTCGGACTCGGCGGGTACCACCTCCTGGGGTGCGGTGCTCGACCCGTACACCCCGGGCCGCTGGCGGCTCGCGGAACTCACGGTCAACTACCGCACGCCGCGCGAGATCATGGACCTCGCCGCGGCGGTGTTGGCGGAGATCGACCCGCAGCTCAGCGCCCCCACGTCGGTCCGCGAGGGGCAGCCGCCGCGGCTGATCCGCGTACCCGCAGGGAGCACGAGCGACGGCACCGACGGTGTCGACAGCCTGGTCACAGCGGTCGCGGGCGCCCTGCCCGCCGACGGTGACGAGCGACTCACGGCGGTGCTGGCGCCGGCCCCTCTCGTAGCGCCGCTGCGTCGGCTCACCGCACCGACGGTGCGGGTCATGGCAGTGCAGGACTCGAAGGGCCTCGAATTCGACCACGTGGTCGTGGTCGACCCGACGGCGATCGCCGAGGCCTCGGACCGCGGCATGCAGGACCTGTACGTGGCCCTGACGCGAGCGACCCAGACGCTGACCGTGGTCGCGTCCGGGTCGCTACCGCCCGCCTTGCGGGCATTGGAGAAGTGAGGCCGGCAGGCTACGTCGTGTGGACGATCAGGATGTCCACCGTGGTCTTGCGTGCCGCGTCCGACGGCACCGAGCCGAGCAGGCGGCCGGTCAGGGAGTGGAGGCCTCTGTTGCCGACGACCAGCAGCGCCGGCTGGGCGGCACCCTTCGCCAGGTCGATCAGCGAGTCGACCGGCTGGCCCTTGACAGCCTGCGTCTCGACAGTGCCCGCGCCAGCGGCCTTGGCGCGGACCTCGGCGTCACGGAGGATGTCGTTGACGGGTGCGAGGCCCTGCAGCTTATAGGCCTCGTCACCGAGCGCGTCGGCATCGGCGGTGTTCACGTGCTCGCTGGGAAAGTAGGCGCACACGATCACCAGCTTGCCGTCACCCGCCAGCGCGGCGGCGCGGTCCACCGCGCGGAGCGACGATTCCGAGCCGTCCGTGCCGACGACCACCGTGGCGTATCCACTCATCGATCCCTCTTTCTCTCGGGGCGTTATCTCAGGCGGACAGCTAGTACTCTGGGCGAATCCCGATGCGATCATTCTCCGACCCAGGGCAGAGTTGTCGAAGCAACTGTAGCCGCGTGAACAGGATCCGTACGGAAATTGCGGTCAGTGACACGATGAGGGCGGCGATGTCTGTCCTGCGACCATGCCGGGGCGACGCGTCGGAGATCACTCCCCCGCGCCGTGTCGTTCACTGCAGCCCCGCGGCGTCCATTCCGCGCAGTTCCTTCTTCAGGTCGGCGATCTCGTCGCGGATCCGACCGGCGAGCTCGAACTGCAGGTCCCGCGCCGCGTTCATCATCTGGTCCGTCAGCTGCTGGATCAGGTCCGCGAGCTCGGCACGCGGCATGGACGCCGTGTCCTCGCCCTCGTACACTCCGGCGCTGACGGATCGGAGCTCGCCCTGCGCCCGGCGACCGCGGCTCGCGTTGCGGCCCGAACCGCCCACCGGCATGGCGTCGGTGTCGTCCGCCTCGGTGTACACCTGATCGAGGATGTCCGCGATCTTCTTGCGGAGAGGCTGCGGGTCGACACCCCGCTCCTTGTTGTAGGCGATCTGCTTGTCGCGGCGGCGGTCGGTCTCCTCGATCGCCGTCTGCATCGAGTCGGTGACCTTGTCCGCGTACATGTGCACCTCACCGGACACGTTGCGCGCGGCGCGGCCGATGGTCTGGATGAGGCTGGTGGTGGAGCGGAGGAAGCCCTCCTTGTCGGCGTCGAGGATCGCGACCAACGACACCTCCGGGAGGTCGAGTCCCTCGCGCAGCAGGTTGATCCCGACCAGCACGTCGTATTCGCCCAGCCTCAGCTGGCGCAGCAGTTCGACGCGCCGCAGGGTGTCGATGTCGCTGTGCAGGTACCGGACTCGTACCCCGGCGTCCAAGAGGTAGTCGGTGAGGTCCTCGGCCATCTTCTTGGTCAGGGTGGTCACCAGCACGCGCTCGTCCCGCTCGGTGCGCAGGCGGATCTCGTGGATCAGGTCGTCGATCTGCCCCTTGGTCGGCTTGATCACCACCTTGGGGTCGACCAGGCCGGTCGGTCGGATCACCTGCTCGACGAACTGGCCGCCGGACTGGCCCAGCTCGTACTGCCCCGGTGTCGCCGAGAGGTACACCGTCTGCCCGACCCGGTTCTCGAACTCGTCCCAGGTGAGCGGCCGGTTGTCCACCGCGGACGGGAGCCGGAACCCGAAGTCCACGAGGTTGCGCTTGCGCGACATGTCGCCCTCGTACATGGCGCCGATCTGCGGCACCGTCTGGTGCGACTCGTCGATCACCAGCAGGAAGTCCTCGGGGAAGTAGTCGATCAGGGTGGCCGGCGCGGATCCCGCCGCACGGCCGTCGATGTGCCGCGAGTAGTTCTCGATGCCGGAGCAGAAGCCCACCTGCCGCATCATCTCGATGTCGTACTGCGTCCGCATCCGGAGACGCTGCGCCTCCAGCAGCTTGTTACGCCCCTCCAGATCGGCCAGCCGCTCCTCCAGCTCCGCCTCGATCCCCTCGATGGCGCGCGACATCCGCTCCGGGCCGGCCACGTAGTGCGTAGCGGGGAAGATCCGCAGCGTGTCGACCTGCCGCACGACGTCGCCGGTCAGCGGGTGCAGGTAGTAGAGCGCCTCGACCTCGTCGCCGAAGAACTCGATGCGGATCGCGAGCTCCTCGTACGAGGGGATGATCTCGACGGTGTCGCCACGCACCCGGAAGCTGCCGCGGGCGAACGACATGTCGTTTCGGGTGTACTGCACATCGACCAGGAGCCGCAGCAGCGCGTCCCGGTCGACCTCGAGTCCCACGTCGAGCTGCACCGAACGGTCGAGGTAGCTCTGCGGCGTACCCAGGCCGTAGATGCAGGAGACGGACGCGACCACCACCACATCGCGCCGGGACAGCAACGACGACGTGGCCGAGTGCCGGAGCCGCTCGACGTCGTCGTTGATCGACGAGTCCTTCTCGATGTAGGTGTCGGTCTGCGCGATGTACGCCTCGGGTTGGTAGTAGTCGTAGTACGAGACGAAGTACTCGACGGCGTTGTTCGGCAGCAGCCCGCGCAGCTCGTTCGCGAGCTGCGCCGCGAGGGTCTTGTTGGGCGCCATCACCAGCGTCGGCCGCTGGAGGCGCTCGATGAGCCACGCGGTCGTGGCCGACTTGCCGGTGCCGGTGGCCCCGAGCAGGACGACGTCCTTCTCCCCCGCCCGCAGACGCCGTTCCAGGTCGTCGATGGCCTGGGGTTGATCGCCCGCCGGCTGGTAGTCGCTGACCACACGGAACTCGCCGTCCGACCGCTCGATGTCGCCGACCGGCCGGAACTCGGAGTGCGCGATCACCGGATGCTCTGCCGCGAATGCCATGCGACCAGGGTATGCCGCGCCACCGACAGGTTTCGTTCCGTGCCGTCATCGCCCCAGGTCAGGGTTTACGCGCTAGCACCACGTCACGACGGATGGTGCGATCGACGCGGTGCGCGAGATCGTCGTAGCCCGGGCCCGTGCACACCTCGAGTCCCGCATCCGTCAGCGCCCCCTCGAGGTGGCGCCGCGGAGCGACCAGCGTGTTCCACGCCAGGCCCATCGCCCCGCCGCGCCGCAGCGTCGCGACCCAGCCCGCGAGGGCGACGTCGAGCAGTTCCAGGGGGCCGCGCGCGGACCCACGCGTGCCCTGGCTCCCGTGCCGCACGCCGTACGGCAGGTCGCCGACGACCATGTCCACGGTGCCGGGCCGCACCAGTTCGGCGGCCCGCGCGGTGTCGGCGAGGTAGAAGGTGACGCTCTGCGTGTCCCCCGCGGCGTGTGCCTCCCGCGACCGCGCGAACGTCGCCTCGTACCTCTTGGCCAGCACGGCGTGGTCCCTGCGCACCGGCGTGGTGGTGGCGCGATGCTTGAGCCGATTGTCCTTGAGCCAGGTCGTCAGGAACGGCCCGTACAGGTCGAAGTCCTTCCGGTCGAGGTCGATCCCCACCGCGTCGAGGCCGAACATGGCGGCCTGATTGAGCGTGGTGCCGCGGCCGCACACCGGGTCGAGCACACGCATACGGCGTTCGGCGAGGCGCCCGGGCCGATCGGTGGCCGCCGCGGTCGTCGTCAGCAGCAGCCGGGTGAACTGCTCATTGGTCTTGCCCTGGTACTTGAGGATGGTCAGCAGGTCGCTGGGGTACAGGTCGGGGCTCGGCACGGCGACCGGACGCAGCAGACCATCGACGGTGAGCTCGAACAGGGCGTAGATCGCCGAGGCGTACCCGAGCAGCCGGGCGTCGGCGGGTTCGAGCGGGTCGGCCGCGAACGTGACGTAGTCGACGCCCGCGAACTCGCGGCGCCCGAAGTCGGCGAGTCGGCCGCCGAGCGCTCCGCCGGCGAGCACGGTCAGCTCGGCGCAGACCAGGTCGAGCGCGGCCTGGGTGTACACCCGGTTACTGGACGGTGCTGGCAAAACGGCGTAGTCGGGCACCGGCGCATCGTATCGTGGCGTATGAGGTTCACCGACTCGCCCGATCACGCATCCGACATCGACGAGCTCCGCGGTCACCTCCGCATCGACTCCCTCACGCGGTCCGCTGCGGTCCGCGAAGCCCTGGACCGGTTCGGCGAGGATCCGCACACCGTCACCGAGTTCGCATACGCCGAGGACGGCGCCATCGCGGGCGGCCTGGTGGGCACGTCGGCGTACGGGTGGCTGACCATCGGCGCCATCTGGGTCCGCGAGCCCAGACGCGGACTGGGGGCGAGCCTCATCGCGCGGGCCGAGACTCGTGCGCGACGAGCCGGGTGCGATGGGATCATCGTGCGCGCCTTGGATTTCCAATCTCCACAGTTCTTCCAGCGGGTAGGCTTCCGGCCGTCGGGCGCGGTGATCGGCCGCCCCGCCGGGGCCACCGAGATCACGCTGGTCAAACGCATCACCGCCGATCCGAGTGGCGGCGTCGGCGGCCTCGACGCGGGCCGGGACGACGCATCGGCGGTCGACGACGGCGCGCTGCACCCACCCAAGCAGGAGTCGTTCGACACCGTCGAACTCGTCAACGTCGACCCCAAAGGCATTGCGCGCCCGGTCGAGACCTTCCGCGAGGAGGCGTTCGGCCTGTATCTGGCACGCCCGGCGGACCACCCGCGGTTCGGATACCTCGAGTCCTGGCTGCTGCCCGCACAACACCTGCGCGCCAACATCTTCCACTTTCGTCCGGGCGTGGAGCGGGACCAGCGGGTGTACCTCGACGTGGCGCGGATCTGGCGGGACGGCCCGGTGTGGCACACCGAGGACTGGTATCTGGACCTGGTCGAGCACCCCGGACGGCCCATCGAGCTGACCGACGTCGACGAGCTGCTCGACGCCACCGTCGCCGGGCTGCTCTCACCCGAGGACGCCGAGACGGCCATCCGGGTGGCCACCGAGGCATCCTCCTCGATCACGCTGCACGGGCACAGCGTGGACGCGTGGCTCGCGTCCATCGGCGCACCGATCACCTGGCGCGAGTGAGGTATTCGCCGAGCTTCCCCGGTCAGCCGCCGACGGTGACGCGGGTCGCCGCACCTGGGTCGGCGCCGGTCAGCACGTCCTGGTCGGCACCCGGGTAGAAACCGGCGGGCGCGAGCGCGGCGGCGACCGCGGCGTCCTCGACGCCCGCCGCTCGGGTGACGGTGACCGCACCCACGTCGGTCGCCGAGTCGGCCACGACGGCGACCGCGTCGGCGCCGAGGGCCAGCCACACGCGACCGACCAGCC
>NZ_BAABFR010000019.1:0-64556 GCF_039541155.1 Tsukamurella soli | reverse complement strand
GGCACGATGCGGACCTGGGCGGCGGCTCCGGTGCCGCGCCGCTCGCGGGCATGGGTGGCGTGGCAGCCGCGCTCGACCGGGTACACCGTCCCCACCACTACGCCCCCGACCGAGCCGCCGCGGAGCCGGGGCTCGCGGCGCGGCTGCGCGAGCTGTGTGCGGGCGTCACCGGGCCGGCGCGCGGCTGGGTGCGCCTCGCTGTCGCCCGGGTCGTCGACGGTGTCGGGCGGTCGGGCGTGGTGGTCGGTACCTCCGAGCTCGACGGCTACCTGCGGCCGGGCGTCGCGTTGCGCGACGGCGAACTGGTCGCCGGGAACGAGGAGTGGCCGGAACTGTCGATCGCCGCGTTCTGTGCCGCGCACGGCCTGGCCGGCGCGTCGGTCGTGGGCGCGTACCCGCTGCCCGAGGACGTGGCCGGATACCTGCGCGCCCAGGGCTTCGACCCGTCCGCGGCGCCCGGCGCCTGGTCCGATGCCGTGGAGGACGACGGTGACGCACCGGATCAGTAGCCTGCCCGCCCTGGCGCGCGCGGTGGACGCGGTGCCTGCGAGCGAGCGTCACGCCCGGGCGGTGGCAGTGGTCGCCGACGCGCTCGACCTCCTGGTCGACCCCACCGGCGTGGCCGGGGACGTGGGCGCCGTGCTGCTGGACGAGCGCGGCACGCCGGGCTCGCGGCGGGAGGCGTACAGGGAGCTGGCGGCCGTCGCGGACTCCCTCGACGCGGCCGCGGCCGCGGCTCGGGTCGAAGGCGACTACGCCGGATACCTCGCGGGATTCCAGGCCGCGCGAGTCGTCTCCGCGCTCGCTCTGCTGGTCGCGGGCGGGGCGGCGCCGTCGTCGGCAGCGCTGGCTGATGTCGTGTACGAGGCCGTGATGGTGACCGGCAGCGATTCGGCGGTGCTCGCCCGGCTGACGGCCGAGGGCTGACGGTGCCCGGGCACCGGGACCGTCCGGGCTCCGACAGGACGTCCGGCTACTCTGGCCCGGTGAGTTCGACTCCGAATAACAGACATGTAGTTCTGCCCGGCGTCCGCAGCGTCGAGGCCCGGATCGCAGAGGAGCTCGCCGTCGGCGAGGGCCAGGTGGTCGCGGCCGTGAGGCTGCTCGACGAGGGCTCGACGGTGCCGTTCATCGCGCGGTATCGCAAGGAGGTCACCGGCAGCCTCGACGATGCGCAGCTACGCGCCCTCGACGAGCGGCTGAAGTACCTGCGCGAACTCGACGACCGCCGCGTGGCAGTGCTCGAGTCGATCGCCGAACAGGGCAAGCTCACCGACGCGCTCCGCGCCCAGCTCATTGCGGCCGATACCAAGTCGCGGGTCGAGGACCTTTACCTTCCGTACAAGCAGAAGCGCCGCACCAAGGCCCAGATCGCCCGCGAGAACGGGCTCGAGCCCCTCGCCGACCGGCTGCTCGCCGACCCGACTCTGGACCCGGTCACCGTCGGCGCCGAGTATGTGGGCGAGGCCGTCGCCGACGCGGCCGCGGCGCTCGAGGGCGCCCGCCACATCGTGATCGAGCGGGTCGCTGAGGACGCCGAGCTGGTGGGCACCGTGCGCGAGAAGTTCTGGACCGAGGGTTCCCTGCGCACCGTTGCCCGCGAGGGGGCGCCCACCGGCGGTAAGGATGGGGGCGCGGCGAAGTTCCGCGACTACTTCGACTTCTCCGAGCCGCTGGACTCGATGCCCAGCCACCGGGTGCTCGCGGTGCTGCGCGGCGAGAAGGAGGAGGCGCTCACGCTGTCGTTCGACGGTGGCGAGGATGCGGCCTACGAGGCGATGATCGCGGCGACCCTCGGGGTGCGCAACGAGGGCCGGCCGGGCGACGCCTGGATGGCCGGCACCGTCCGCTGGGCGTGGCGCACCAAGCTGATGCTGTCCTCGACCATCGACGCCCGCACCCGGCTGCGGCAGCGCGCCGAGGACGACGCGGTGGCCGTGTTCGCGACCAACCTCAAGGACCTGCTGCTCGCGGCGCCCGCCGGCACCCGGCCCACCCTCGGCCTCGACCCGGGCTTCCGCACGGGCGTGAAGGTCGCGGTCGTCGACGCCACCGGCAAGGTGGTCGACACCTGCGCGATCTACCCGCACCAGCCGCAGAAGAGGTGGGACGAGGCCAAGGCCACCCTCGCCGCCCTGGTCGCCCGGCACGGCGTCGAGCTGATCGCGATCGGCAACGGCACCGCCTCCCGCGAGACCGACGCGCTGGCGACCGAGCTGGTCACCGAGATCGGCAAGGCGGGCGCGAAGGCGCCGTCGAAGATCGTGGTGAGCGAGGCCGGCGCATCGGTGTACTCCGCGTCCGAGTACGCGAGCCGGGAGCTGCCGGAGCTGGACGTCTCGCTCCGCGGCGCGGTCTCCATCGCGCGCCGCCTGCAGGACCCCCTGGCCGAGCTGGTCAAGATCGATCCCAAGTCGATCGGCGTCGGCCAGTACCAGCACGACGTGTCGGCGACCCACCTCGCCCGGAGCCTGGAGGCCGTGGTCGAGGACGCCGTGAACGCCGTCGGCGTCGACCTCAACACCGCGTCGGTGCCGCTGCTCGCGCGGGTGTCGGGCGTCAGCGACTCGCTGGCGGCGGCGATCGTCGCGCACCGCGACACCGTCGGGCCGTTCCGCAGCCGCTCCGGCCTGCTGGACGTCGCGCGGCTGGGCCCCAAGGCGTTCGAGCAGTGCGCAGGCTTCCTGCGGATCCGCGAGGGCGACGACCCGCTGGACGCCTCCGGCGTGCACCCCGAGGCGTACCCGGTGGTCCGCAGGATCATCGACCGGTCCGGCCTCGCGCTCACGGAGCTGATCGGCAACTCTGGTGCGCTGCGGCGGCTGAAGCCCGGCGAGCTCGCCGACGAGCGGTTCGGCGTGCCGACGGTGACCGACATCCTGCGGGAGCTCGAGAAGCCCGGCCGCGACCCCCGACCCGCGTTCGTCACCGCGACGTTCGCGGCAGGTGTGGAGAAGGTCGCCGACCTGTTGCCGGGCATGGTGCTCGAGGGCGTCGTGACCAACGTCGCCGCGTTCGGCGCGTTCGTCGACGTCGGGGTGCACCAGGACGGCCTTGTGCACGTCTCGGCCATGTCGGACCGGTTCGTGTCCGATCCGCACGAGGTGGTGAAGTCCGGTCAGGTGGTCAAAGTCAAGGTGCTCGAGGTGGACACCGAGCGCAACCGGGTCGGCCTGACCCTGCGGCTGAACGACGAGCCCGGGCAGGGTGCGAAGGGCGGCGCGCGGGACGGCGGCCGGGGTCAGGCACGCGGACAGCGGCAGGGTGGTGGACAGAATCAGCCGAGTGGCCAGGGCCAGGCGCGCGGGCGGGGACCCCGGCAGGGCCAGGCCCGTGGGCAGGCCGGCGGTGACCGTCAGGCGAACGCCGGCGACCGCAGGCGGACCACCGGTGACCGCGAGAAGAACTCCGCGCGGCAACCGGGCGGGTCGATGGCCGACGCGCTCCGCCGCGCCGGATTCGGTGGCTAATCTGGACGCATGAGCCGGTGGTTCACCCAGGAGATCGTGGCAGGCGGCAGGTTGCCGCTGTTCTGCTTTCTCGTGGGCTTGATCGCCGGCTTCCTGTGCATCCGCGGTAGCGTCCGGCTGATCCGCGCCGAGGTCCGCTGGTGGTTCGGCAACATCCGCCACGGTGACGTGCACGTGCACCACATGGTGTTCGGGGTGGTGCTGTGCATGGCATCGGCGGTGGGCCTGATCGCCACATTCGGGACGGGGACCCAGGCGACGGGCGCGGTGCTCGCCGCCGGCTTCGGACTCGGGGCGGCGCTCGTGCTCGACGAGTTCGCCCTGATCCTGTACCTGCGTGACGTGTACTGGAAGGAGGAGGGGCGCGCGTCGGTGGACGCCGTGTTCGCCGCGGTAGCGGTGACGGGACTGCTTCTTCTCGGCTTCCGGCCGCTGACGTTCCTCGACGTCGACGCGGTGCGCGATCCCGGGTCGGCGGTGCCGTGGTCGTTCTACCTGCTTGCGGTGATCGACTTCAGTGCGGCGATCGTGGTGCTGCTCAAGGGCAAGATCTGGACCGGCCTGGTGGGACTGTTCGTGTGGCCGCTGCTGATCTTCGGGGCACTGCGCCTGGCGCGGCCGGGCTCGCCGTGGGCCCGGTGGCGGTACGGCACTCGCAAGATGGCGCGCGCGTTGCGCCGTGAGCGCCGGCTGCGGAGGCCGATGATCCGGGCGAAGATCTACGTGCAGGACCTGACCGCCGGCCGGCCCGACGTGCCGCACGCCAAGGTCGAGGCCGAGCGCGTGCTCGACCGGGTGGTGCACGCCGCCCCGCGCCCGGTGCCACGGGCGCCGATTTCCCGTAGGCGGCGTCGTTCTGGCACAATCAACAGGTTGCCTCGGGCGCGTCATGCCCGGGTACGGGCGGTACAGCGGGTCGACACCTGGTCCGCGACGCCGCCCAACTACCAGGAGTACGAACCGGTTGAACCCCGGATCGTCGGCCCCGCGGCCGATGATCCGCTCGGTCGCCAGGGTCCTCTGCTCGCGACAACGGCAAGAACGGTTATCAACAGCGATGAACACGCTCGACTTCATTGACAAGCAGTCCCTCCGCGCGGACGTGCCCGACTTCCGACCCGGCGACACGCTCGACGTGCACGTCAAGGTCATCGAGGGCTCGAAGGAGCGCATCCAGGTCTTCAAGGGCGTCGTGATCCGGCGCCACGGCGGCGGTGTCCGCGAGACCTTCACGGTCCGCAAGGTCTCGTTCGGCGTCGGCGTCGAGCGCACCTTCCCGGTGCACAGCCCCAACATCGACCACATCGACGTGGTCACCCGTGGTGACGTCCGCCGCGCGAAGCTCTACTACCTCCGCGACCTGCGTGGCAAGGCTGCGAAGATCAAGGAGAAGCGCTGAGCGAGGAGCCTTGCCAGGCTCCGAGATACGCGTCCACGACGGGCGTCGGCCGATGGGCCGGCGCCCGTCGTCGTATAGGTAGGGTGGACCGCGTGCCCGAGCCCATTGACCCCGAGCGTCCCGCCACCGTCGGCGGCGCGCCCAACCCCGACGACGGTGCCGCGCGCGCCCGGACCGCCGCCGACGGCGCCGATCCCGACGCCGACGCTGCGGTGGGTGACGCGGCGGTGGGTGACGAGGCGGCGGGTGACGAGGTAGGGCAGTCGGGGCGCGGCGACGGGGCCCGGGACGACGGGCGGGCCGAATCGCGCCGGGCGCGGCGCAGGAAGCCACGCGGCGAGCAGCAGAAGCCGCGTAGGACCAACTGGTTGGTCGAGGTGCTAGGCGTCATCGTGGTGGCGGGCATCCTGTCGTTCCTGCTGCAGAACTTCGTCGGCCACCAGTGGTACGTGCCGTCCGAGTCGATGGAGCCCACGCTGGTCGGCTGCGCCGGCTGCACGGGTGACCGCATCGTGACGGAGAAGCTCACCTACTACACATCCGATCCGAAGCCCGGCGACGTGATCGTGTTCAAGGGCCCGTCGGACTCGTGGAACATCGAGGGCGCGCCCAGCCCACGGTCGTCGAACACGGTGATCCGCGGTGCCCAGGAGGTGCTCGCGCTGGTGGGCCTCCAGCCGCCTAACGAGAACGACCTGGTCAAGCGGGTGATCGCGACGGGTGGCCAGACGATCGAGTGCCAGTCGGGGGTGGGCGTCACCGTGAACGGCAAGAAGATCTACGAGCCCTACCTGGCCGAGAGTGCGAAGCAGGTGTCCACGCAGGATCCGTGCTGGGGCCACCCGTTCGGCCCTGTGACGGTCCCGAGTGGCAACGTCTTCGTGATGGGCGACAACCGGCTCGACTCCGCCGACTCGCGTTACCACATGGACGACCAGTACCAGGGCACCATCCCCAAGGCCGATATCCGCGGAAAGGTGGTGGCGATCGTGTACCCGTTCAGTAGGTGGCGGATCGTGCACTCCATCGACCCGCAGGTCTGACGGTGTCCGGGTGGCCGCCCCGCCCGGTGGTGCGGGCGGCGTCCGGTCTCCGGACGATGGAGTCGGTGCTCGCCCGGGCGGGCATGGGTCCCGTCGCCGGGGTCGACGAGGCCGGCCGCGGCGCCTGCGCCGGGCCGATGATGGTGGCCGCCTGCATCCTCGCGCCACACGCGATCGCCTCGTTGGCCGACCTCGACGACTCGAAGAAGCTCACTGAGGCCGCGCGCGAGGCGCTGTACCCGCGCATCATCCGATACGCGGTCAGCTGGTCCGTGGTGTCGATCCCGGCACCGGAGATCGACCGCATCGGTGTTCACGTCGCCAACATCGAGGGGATGCGCCGTGCCGTCGCGTGCCTCGACGTGCGGCCGGGATACGTGCTGGTCGACGGCTTCTCCGTACCCGGCCTGGCGGCGCCGTCGCTGCCGGTGATCGGCGGCGACGCCGCGGCGGCGTGCATCGCCGCTGCCAGCATCCTGGCCAAGGTGACTCGCGACCGCGTGATGGCGCGGCTCGACGACGACTACCCGGGGTATGGATTCTCGGTGCACAAGGGCTATTCGACGGCGACGCACATGCGGGCGCTGGGCGAACTGGGGCCGAGCGACCAGCACCGGATGCGGTATCGGAACGTGCGCGCGGCCCTGGCGGCTGTCGAGCGCCGCGCGGAGGCGGGCGCGGACGCGCAGACCGGGGCGGGCGCGCTTGCGCGTGGATGAGCGTGCGCACGCCGGAGCGCGATAAGGTGTACGACAGCCGCGAAGGGAGGACGGGAGTGAGCGCAGAGGATCTCGAGAAGTACGAGACCGCCATGGAGCTGTCCATGTACAAGGAGTACAAGGACGTACTGAGCCAGTTCACCTACGTGGTCGAGACGGAGCGGCGGTTCTATCTGGCCAACGGGGTGGATATCGTGCCGCGCAACGCCGACGGCGAGGTCTACTTCGAAGTGATGATGACGGACGCGTGGGTCTGGGACATGTACCGTCCCGCGCGCTTCCTCAAGCGGGCTCGGGTGGTCACGTTCAAGGACGTGAACATCGAGGAGCTCGACAAGCCCGAGCTGCGGCTGCCGGAGTAGCAGACTGCCGTCACGCCGGCCTCGCGTAGCGGCTGTGCAGGGATGGCTTGGTCGATTCGGTTACCCTCCTGGCATGCGCTACAACCCGCCGCCGAACTGGCCGCCGGCGCCCGAGGACTGGCGCCCCGAGCCGGGCTGGGAGCCCGACCCGTCCTGGCCCGATCCGCCTCCCGGCTGGGAGGTGTGGGTGGGGCGCGACAGCCGCGCCGCCCGACGCTGGGCGATCGCGATCGGCGCGCTCGTCGCCGTGCTGGTGGTCGTCGCCGCGGCCGTCTACTACGTCGTGCAGAACACGGGCTTCCGCTGCTGGAACGGCTCGCGCGGTACGGCCGGCGGGTGCCCGGCGATCACCGGCGAGGCGGGCCTCGAGTGGCTCGCCCCCACCCGGCGCGGCACCGACGGGGCCGTCATGACGGGCCGCACCTGCGGCCCCGCGCCCGATGTCCTGCCCGCGCGCACCTCGGTCGAGGCTGTCGAATGCTCCTGGCCGGACGGCCTGATCACCGCCGATATCGAGCGGTATGCGTCCGCGACGGTCGTGCCGTCGGGTGGCGCCCGAGAGCAGTGGCTGGTCGGCGGCGTGAAGTACGGCCTCAGCGCGTACTCCAAGAACAGCTCCGGAGGCGCGCAGCGCGTCTTCTACTACGACGGGCTGCCGTACGTGATCACCGTGATGGGGACGGCAGACGCGATCGCCGCGGCCGTGCCCACCATGGGATTCCGCTCCCTGACCACCGTGCGTGACGGCGGGCGCAGAAAGTAGGCCGCGGGAGATCTCGAGGTGACGGTCGGGGTGCGGGTCGGGAGCGACTCATCGAGCTGCCCGGAGGCCGTCCATCAGGATGTTCAGCAGGCGGCGCGCCCTGTCGTCGTGGTCGTGCGGCGGTGCCACGGTGAAGATGCCGATGAGATTGGCTGCAAGGTCTTCGGCGGTGACGTCGATGCGTATCTCGCCCGTCGCGCGGCCGGCGTCGAGCAGAGTGTCGATCGCGGCGAGCAGCTCGATCCGGGTCTGGGCGTGAGCGACCTCGCCCGATTCGATCATCGCGAGCAGTGTTCCGAGCATGCCGTTCTTGGTCGCGATCCAATTCCCGAACAGGTCCATCCATCGTCGTAGGGCCGCAGGCGGCGGAACCTGGGTGAGTAGTTCTTCTGCACCAGCGGTCAGCCGCGTCACCTGGTCGCGGTAGACCGCGTCGACGAGCGCCTCTCGGGTGGGGAAGTGCCGGTAGAGCGTGGCGATTCCGACTCCGGCTTCGCGCGCGATCGCTCGCATCGAGGGTTCGGCGTCGGCGGACGCGAACACGCGGGTCGCCACATCGAGAAGCTGAGCGCGGTTGCGGGTCGCGTCCGCTCGTAGCTCCTGGGTGTCTGACGTCCGCAAAACGGATCACGCTCCGATTGTGTTACGGTGGGAAACTGTGAGCGGAGCATATTCCATTTCCGCCTCTCGCCCCTCACCGCCGGAGGAGACAACCACACATGCACGACTACGGTGCCGACTCGACGGCCACCAGGAATAGAGCGGTCCAGTTCGTCGAGGCGTTCGGCGGCCCCGAGGTACTCAGACTGGGCGAGGTACCGGCGCCGCAGGTCGGAACGGGGCAGATCCGCGTGCGGGTCACTGCGGCCGGACTGAACCCGATGGACTGGTTCATGACCTCGGACGCAGACACCGCCGCTCGGTTCGGGCTGAGCCTGCCGGCCGGGTTCGGAACCGACTACGCCGGAGTGGTGGACCAGGTGGGCGACGGGGTGACCGAGTTCTCGGTCGGTGACCGGGTGTTCGGCGGCGCCCTCTCTCGGGCGGTCGCCGACTACGTCGTCATCGATCCGGCCGGGACCATCGCGGTGGGCGGCGCCGCGCACCGCACCCCAGACGGCGTGGACGACCGCACTGCCGCCGCCCTGACCATCGCGGGCAGCACGGCCGCCGCAGCTCTCGCCGTCGTCCACCCCGGCCCGGACGACACGCTGCTGATCGGCGGTGCCGGGGGCGGCGTCGGCGTGTTCGCCGTCCAACTCGCCCGGCTCGCGGGCGCACGGGTGATCGGGACCGGATCGGCTGCATCGGGCGACAACCTGCGCGCCCTCGGAGCCGAGCCCGTCACCTACGGCCCGGGTCTGGTCGACCGCGTCCGCGGCCTGGCGCCCGACGGCATCACCGCGGCCATCGACCTGCACGGAACCGAGACGATGGAGGCTGCGCGAGAACTCGGTGTTCCGGATGAACGCATCACCATCATCACCGCACAGGTGGAGGGGATCACGTCGGCGAACGGCGCCGACGCCGCGCCCGGTGCCATCGAGGAGATCGCTCGCCTGGTCGGAGCGGGGCAGCTTCGCGTACCCATCGCGGCGCACTTCCCGGTCGAGGAGATCCGCGCCGCGGTCGAACTGCAGGCCGGACGGCATGTGCACGGCAAGGTCGTCATCGACCTCTGATCGTTCGGTTGTGCACCCCGCTCGCTGGGCAACGCCTCCCCGTCGCGGTGTGCCCGCCGTAGTCGAATCCGCCACGTCGTCCCTCCTGCTCATCGAACATCCCGCCTGGCTCGGCCGCGGATGAGCAACGTTCTAGCGCGCCGGTACGACACGTAGGCGTACTCGGGCGGACCTCATCCACAGGAATGCGTATGTCATACGCATTCCGTCCCGAGGCCGGCCCGTGGGCGGCGGTCGGGTCGTGGTTCGCACGCATGATTCGGGCATGGACAAGCAGGGGCTGGGGAGAGCGGGCGAGGACGTCGCCTGCGAGTATCTGATCGGGCTGGGATGGGAGGTGCTCGACCGCAACTGGCGGTACTCCGGGGGTGGGTTGCGCGGCGAGCTGGACGTCGTGGCGCGGGCGCCGGACGGGACGCTCGCGGTGGTCGAGGTCAAGACCCGGTCGGGCGACGGCTACGGCACGGGCTTCGAGGCGGTGACGCCGAAGAAGGTGGCGCAGCTGCGTGGGCTGACGGCGCAGTGGCTGCTGGCTCACCGGGAGAGGTTCGCGCACGTCCGTATCGACGTGGTAGCGGTGTCGGCTCCGCCCGGTGGCCCGGTGACGCTCGAGCATCGCGCGGCGGTGGCCTGATGAGCGAGCTGAGCAAGGTGTACTCGGTGGCGATCGTGGGCGTCGACGGTGCTGTGGTCGAGATCGAGGGGTGCATCGGTGCCGGCCTGCCGTCCGTGCACCTGGTGGGTCTGCCGGACACCGTCCTGCAGGAGTCCCGCGATCGGGTGCGGGCGGCGATCACGAACATCGGCCAGAAGTTCCCGGACACGCGGGTGACGCTGGCGTTGTCGCCGGCGACGCTGCCGAAGGTCGGCTCCGTGTACGACCTGCCGCTGGCGGTGGCGATCCTGCGGGCGGCCGATCGGGTCCCGAACGGGGTCCTGCCGGGGACGGTGATGCTGGGGGAGCTGGCGCTCGACGGCCGGGTGCGGGCGGTGCGCGGCGTGCTGCCGGCGACCCTGGCCGCGCGGCGCGCCGGCTTCCGGCGGGTGGTGGTGCCGCACGGCAACCTCGGTGAGGCCGGGTTGGTGGACGGGGTCGAGGTGCTCGGCGCCGTGCACCTCGCGGAGGTGGTGGACTGGCTCAGGGGTGAGGGGGTGCTCAGCGAGCCGCCGTCGGGGGTCGCCGCCTACGACGAGCCGACGGCACCGGACCTGGCCGACGTGGTGGGGCAGTCGGAGGCCAAGTACGCCCTGGAGGTCGCGGCGGCGGGCGCACACCATCTGATGCTCACCGGCCCGCCCGGCATCGGGAAGACGATGCTCGCGTCGCGACTGCCGGGCCTGCTGCCCTCGCTGGAGCTGCGGGAGTCATTGGAGGTCACGGCGATCCACTCGATCGCGGGGTGTCTCCCGGCGGATCGGCCGCTGATCCGGCTGGCGCCGTTCGTGGCCCCGCATCCCACGTCCACGGTGAGCTCGCTGGTCGGCGGCGGCACCGGCTTCGCCCGGCCCGGCGCGGTGTCGATGGCACACCGCGGCGTCCTATTCTTGGACGAGTGTCCCGAAATGGCGCCGAAGTCGTTGGAGGCGCTGCGAACACCGCTCGAAGAGGGCCAGATCCGGCTCGCGCGGCGCGACGGGGTCGTGACGTACCCGTCGCGCTTCCAGCTGGTGCTCGCTGCGAACCCGTGTCCGTGTGCGCCTGCGCGCGACAGCGATTGCACCTGCACGCCGACGGCGCGGCGCCGGTACCTGGGGCGGTTGTCGGGGCCACTGCTGGACCGGGTGGACATCCGGGTGCGGATGGAGCCACCGGGAAGCGCAACCCTGCACGGCGAGGATCGAATCGCGGCGGAGTCCGAGGGCACCGAGGTGGTGCGGGCGCGCGTCGAGGCGGCGCGAGCGGCCGCGCGCGAGCGGTGGGCGGCGGACGGATGGCTGACGAACTCCGAGGTGCCGGGGCCGGCGCTGCGGCGGCGCTATCGGCTGGCGCGGGGCGCGTTGCGGCCGCTGGAGTTGTTCCTGCGCGACGGCCGGCTGACCTCGCGTGGCGCGGATCGCTCGTTGCGGGTCTCGTGGAGTCTCGCCGACCTGCGGGGTCTGGCGATGCCCACCGAGACCGAGGTATGCGAGGCGCTCTCCTTCCGAGACCGGGGGTGGATGTGACCGGGGGCGGGCCCGCGGTGGTCCGGGAGCGCGAGGCGTTCGCGCTGCTGTCGCGGCTGGTGGAGGTGCCCAGCGGGGCGATGGTAGCGATGATCGAGCGGTTCGGGGCCGCGGACGTCGCAGACATGCTGTGCCGCAGGACGTTCCCGCCGGGATTCGAGGAGCTCGAGGCGGCGACCGGACCGCGCCTGGAGGAGGTCTGTGGGCGCGGGGACCCGTTCGAGCGCGCGGCCGCCGACCTCCGGCACGTCAGCCGGCTCGGCGGGCGGCTGGCGATACCTGGGGACGACGAGTGGCCGGCATGGGCGCTGCACCCGCTCGCGCGGCGTAGCGAGCAGGCCGGCGGGCACAGCGACGAGTGGCGCGAGCTGCGGCCGTTCGCCCTGTGGGTGGTGGGCGCCGGTCGGCTGGACGAACTGTTCGACCGGGCGGTGTCGATGGTCGGTACCCGGGCACCGTCGGCTTACGGGGAACACGTGGCCCGGCAGTTCGCGGGCGACCTCGTGGCGGAGGACTACGTGGTGGTGTCGGGCGGTGCCTTCGGGGTGGACGCGGCCGCGCACCGGGGCGCTCTGGCCGCCGGTGGGGTGACCGTCGCGGTGCTCGCGTGCGGCGTCGACCGGCCGTATCCGACCGCGCACGCGCAGCTGTTCAAGGCCATCACCAGCGCCGGTGCGGTCGTGAGCGAGTACCCGCCCGGCACGGTGCCCGGCAAGCACCGGTTCCTCAACCGGAACCGCCTGGTGGCGTGCGCGACCCGTGGTGTCGTGGTGGTGGAGGCGGGGCTGCGGTCGGGCACGCGGAACACCGCGACGTGGGCGAGCCGTCGCTCGGTGCCGGTGTGCGCCGTTCCCGGGCCGGTCACGACGGCCACGTCGGTGACCTGTCACGCGCTGATCCGCGAGGGCATGGCCGAGCTCGTGACCTCGGCGGGGGACGTGCTCGAGCGGGTGGGGGCGGCGGGGGAGCTGGCGCTGATCCCGGAGGCGCCGGCCCGGCCCACCGACGGTCTCACGCCGGCGCAGCTTCACGTGCACGAGGCGTTCCCGGTGCGCGGGGAGATGATGGTGGCCGACCTGGCCCGCCGCGCGGCGCTTTCGGACGGGGCCGTGCGTAGCGCGCTGCCGATCCTCGAGCTGCGCGGGCTCGTGGCACCCGTGGGCGCGGCGTGGAAGCTGGTGCGCGGCGAGCGGGAGGGAGGTGCGGTGACGCCGGAATAGGCCTGGGGGATCGTGCTGGCGGGTCCGGTCGCCGCGACGGCGGATGGGAGACCATCGATGTCTCGCGGGCGCCGCTAAGCTGACGCCATGAGTGTGACAGGTGGTGCACACGAGTCGCGTGGTGTGACGAATGTCGATGAAGTGGGCAAGTCGTCGGGTTCTGCGCGTCGGCGGCAGGTCGTGGCCGAATACGAGACCTACCTGCGCCTGGAGCGGGGGCGCTCCCCGCATACCGTCCGCGCGTATCTCGCCGACCTGAGTGCACTGTTCGACTTCGCAGACCACCGAGGCGTCGAACTCGCAGCCCTCGACCTCGCGACGCTACGGGCCTGGCTGGGAGACCGAGCCGCCGCGGGTGCGGCCCGCACGACGCTGGCCCGGCAGGCGTCCGCGGCCCGCACGTTCACGGCGTGGGCGGCCCGCCGTGGCGTACTGGCATCCGACTCCGGGGTGCGGTTGCGCGCGCCGCGGGCGCACCGGACGTTGCCGGGCGTCGTGAGCGCCGGCGACGCCGCGGCGGCGCTCGCGAGTGCCGCGTCGGGGGCGGCGGAGGGAGACCCGCAGGCGGTTCGGGACCATGCGATCGCAGAGCTGCTGTATGCCACCGGAATTCGGGTGAGCGAGCTGTGCGGCCTCGACGTCGGCGGTGTGGACTTCGGGCGCCGCGTGGTGCGCGTGCTAGGCAAGGGGGACAAGGAGCGGGTGGTGCCGTTCGGCGGACCCGCCGACGCGGCGCTGCAACGCTGGCTGGCGGTGGGGAGACCGGAGCTCGTGAACGAGAAGTCCGGCGCTGCACTGTTTCTCGGTGCGCGAGGCGGGCGGCTCGACCCTCGTGCGGCACGCACCGTCGTCCACCAGGTGACCGGGAGCGTGCCCGGCGCACGGGAACTCGCGCCGCACGGCCTCCGGCACAGCGCCGCGACCCACCTGCTCGAAGGCGGCGCAGACCTCCGCGTGGTGCAGGAGTTGCTTGGACACAGCTCGCTCGCGACCACGCAGCTCTACACCCACGTCTCGGTCGCGCGTCTGCGCGCCGTCCACGAGCAGGCCCACCCCCGCGCGTGAGCCGGCCCGCGGCGCACCGCGGGCCGGCACCGTCGTCACTCGTGCGCCGCGCCCCGCCACACCCGTTCGAACGGCAGCCGCCACGCATGCGGAGCGATGAGCTGGTGGATCGAGTTGGGCCCCCACGAGCCCGGTGGGTACTGCTTGACCGGCGGTGGGTTGTCCAGGAGCGGAATCGACCGCTCCCACAGCGATTCGATGCCCTCGGCGGTGGTGAACAACGTGTGATCGCCGAGCATCGCGTCGAGGATCAGCCGCTCATAGGCCTCGAGTACCTCGTTCGCCTGCTCCGTCTCGTGGGTCGAGAACTGCATGGACAGCTTGTTCAGGCGCATCCCGGGCCCCGGGCGCTTGCCGTAGAAGGACAGCGACACCTTCGACTCGTCCGCGAGATCGAACGTCAGATGGTCCGGCCCCTGCGCGCCGATGCCGGAGCCGCTGGGGAACATCGACTTGGGCGCCTCCTTGAACGCGATCGAGATGATCCGCATGCCCTCGGCCAGCTTCTTACCCGTGCGCAGGTAGAACGGCACGCCCGCCCAGCGCCAGTTGTCGATGCGCGCGCGCAGGGCGATGAAGGTCTCGGTGTCCGACTCCGGGTTCACGCCCTTCTCGTTGCGATACCCCGCGTACTGCCCGCGCACCACGTCGTCGGGGAGGATGGGCTCCAGCGACCGGAAGACCTTGTTCTTCTCCTCCGAGATCGCCCGCGGCTCCAGCGCCGTGGGCGGCTCCATCGCGACGAACGCCATCACCTGGAAGAGGTGGGTGACCACCATGTCCTTGTAGGCACCGGTGGGCTCGTAGAACGCGGCGCGGGCGTCGAGCCCCAGTGACTCCGGGATGTCGATCTGCACGTGGTCGATGAAGTTGCGGTTCCAGATCGGCTCGAACAGGCCGTTGGCGAACCGGAACGCCAGGATGTTCTGCGCCGCCTCCTTGCCCAGGAAGTGGTCGATCCGGAAGATCTGCCGCTCCTTGAACGTCCTGTGCACCTCGGCGTTGAGGGCGATCGCGCTCTCCAGATCCTCGCCGAACGGCTTCTCCATGATGACCCGCGACCGCTCGACGAGATGCGCCTCCTTGAGCATCTCGATCACCGAGCCCGCCGCCTTGGGCGGCACCGAGAGGTAGTGCAGCCGCTGTGGCTTGCCGCCCATCGCGGCCTCCGCCTCGGCGACCTTCGCAGCGAGCGCCTGGGCGCCCGCCGGTTCCGGCACGTACGACAGCAGCGGCGCGAACTTCGCCCACTGCTCGTCGGTGAGCTTGCGGGCGCCGAGCTCCTCGATCGAGCGGCGCGCGAACTCGCGGAACTCGTCGTCGGTCATGTCGTCGAGCGACGTCCCGATCACGCGCATGTCGGCGGTCAGCTCGGATACGGACAGGTATCCCAGCCCACACAGCAGCTTGCGCCGTGCGAGGTCCCCGGTGGCGCCGAACAGGACCACCACCGTCGGCGGCGCCTCGGTCCGGTGGCGGCGCGTACGGGCAGTGGGGCTGGGATAGGCGATGGTCTGCGCGTTTCGCAGCCGCTCGGCGGCGTCGTCGGCCGCGGAGTCCGCTGCGTCGTCGGTGGTGTCGTCTTCGGTGGTCTCTGCGGGATTCAGTTCGTCCACGAGGGACATCGTGTCATCAATCCGCCGTCAGCGCGGGGAGAGCCGGTCACCCGCGCTCACCCGCTGCGCTGGGGCGATCCGAGTGGCAGCAGCCGCACCGCGCCGGCGCCCACCAGAAGGCGCGGGTCGTAGTACCGCGCGGAGTGCCCGGAGCCCTTCCGCAGCCCCCAATGCAGGCACACCTCCCGAGGGCAGCCGGGATGCCCGGGAGCCACGGTGCCGATCGGTGCGCCGACGGTGACGGCGTCACCGGCCCGCACGGCCGTCTCGGCGAGCGGTTCGTAGGTGGTCAGTAGCCCGTTCGGGTGCAGCACCGACACCACCGTGCGGCCGTCCACGACCCCGGCGAAGTGCACCGTCCCCGGGCCGGCCGCATACACGGCCTGTCCGGGCGTCGCCGCCAGGTCGACTCCGCGGTGCCCGGACTCCCAGCGCTGCGTGGGCGGAGTGAAGCCGGTCACCACCTCGGGGCGAGGATCCAGCGGCCAGTCGTAGGCGCCGGCCGTCGCCTGTGCCCCGGGTACCCCGGCCAGGACGGAGGCTGAGACGACCGCGACCGAGACGACGAGGGGCAGGATGCGCGTGGTGGCCATGTCCCGATCGTGCCCCCGGGCACCCCCGGATACCGGCGCCCGGAATACCACCTGTGGACAGCAGAAGCTCCTATCCCCAATTCGGGAGAACCCCTTGACGCAGTGCGCCGCACAGTGGTCAGGGTTGCGGCCCGCTCGCCGACCGTCGGTCCGCCCTGCCGGCAGGCGCCAGGGCATCGGCCACCAGGCGGATGGCACCGACCACGCGGTCGAACGGAATGGAGGGATCCGCCGCGCGCTGCAGGCCTGCGCCCAGGAGTGCACTCACCAGCAGGAGCGCGATCTGCTCCGGATCGGCCGTGAGGGACCCCTGGGGGTCGTGCACCGCGAGGAAGCCGCGTTGCCAGGAGGCACGCATCTCCGCGTACCGCCGCCCGAACGACTCCCGGACCTGCTCGTCCGTGCAGGACGCGGCGACCTCGACCTCGAGCCGCGCCCAGCGTGGGGCGCCGATCGAGGACTCCATCGACTGCGCGACGACCTCGATCCAGCGCGCTGGTCCCTGGTCGGCCACGCGCGCTGCCGCCTCGCCGGCCGATTGCGCCACCGACGCGTAGAGGCCGTCCAGAACGGCGAGGCCGATCTCCGTCTTGCTCGCGAAGTTCGAGTAGACCGCACCGCGGGTGAACCCGGCCGCCTCGCCGATCGCATCGAGCGACGTCGCCGCGAAGCCGCGCTCGAGGAACAGGCGGGTCGCCTCGCTCACGAGCAGCGCTCTGGTCCGCGCCTGGCTCTGAGCGCGTGTCATGGCCATCAGCACAGAGTAGTCACCGCGGATCCAGTGGGATACTCTGAGTATTCCGATGTTCAGAATATCTGAAGGAGTCGCGCAGCGATGGATGCCGAACACCACGAGATCGTGATCGTCGGAGCCGGGTTCGCCGGCCTCGGCACGACCATCGCGCTGCGGAAGGCCGGGTTCGACGACGTGCTCGTGCTCGACGACGCCAGCGGGCCCGGGGGTGTCTGGCACTGGAACACGTATCCCGGCGTCGCGGTGGACATCCCGTCGTTCAGCTACCAGTTCTCGTTCGACCAGCGCTCCGACTGGTCCCGTACCTACGCGAAGGGGAGCGAGCTCAAGGCGTATGCCGAACACTGCGTCGCCGAGTTCGACCTCGGGGACCACTTCCGCTTCGACACCCGGGTCACGGCCGCGACCTTCGACGAGGCCGCCGACCTGTGGCGGATCAGCACCAGCACCGGCGAGCTCACCGCGCGCTGGATGATCCATGCCGGTGGCCCGCTGAGCCAGCCCAAACTCCCGGACATCGACGGCATCGACACCTTCGCCGGGGTCGCGATGCACACCAGCCGGTGGGACCACTCCGTGGACCTGACGGGCAAGAGAGTCGGGATCATCGGCACCGGTGCCACCGCGGTCCAGGTGATCCCCGAGATCGCCGCAGTCGTCGAGCACCTCACGGTCTTCCAGCGCACGCCGATCTGGTGCCTGCCCAAGCCCGATGTCGCGATCCCTGGGATCGGGCGGCTCGGACTCCAGGCGATCCCGGGTGCACGCGCTCTGTCCCGCCTGGCCAGCCAGGCGTTCGTCGAGCTCACGTTCCCGATCCTTGCGCACTTCCACGGCTACATCCCGGCGACCGACGTCATCGAGAAGGCCGCCCGCGCCTACCTCGCCACCCAGGTCGACGAGCCGGCGACCCGCGCGGCGCTGACCCCGCGCTACGCCCTCGGCTGCAAACGGCCCAGCTTCCACAACTCGTACCTGCGGACGTTCAACCGCGACGACGTCACGCTCGAGACGGCGTCGATCGAGGCGGTCACCCCTGCGGGGATCCGCACGTCGGACGGCACCGAACATCCACTCGACGTCCTCATCCTCGCCACCGGCTTCAAGGTGACCGACAAGGACGCGCTGCCGACCTACCGGCTGCTCGGGCGGGACGGCGTCGACCTCTCGGAGCTGTGGGATCAGACCCGCCTGCAGGCCTATCAGGGGGTATCCGCCGCGGGGTTCCCCAACTACTTCACCATCTTCGGTCCGTACGGCTACAACGGCGCCTCGTACTTCACGCTGATCGAGAACAGTGCGGCGCACATCGTGCGTGCGCTGCGCGAGGCGCGCCGACGCGGTGCCTCTCGCGTCGAGGTCAGGGCCGACGTGCAGGACACCTACATGAACGACATGCTGGGCCGCCGCGACAACCAGGTCTTCGTGCACCCCACCTGCGCGAACTCCAACAGCTATTACTTCGCCAAGAACGGCGACGTCCCCTTCCGCGCCGCCACGACGATCGAGGCGGCCTGGAAGAGTCGAAGGTTCCCGCTCGACGCCTACGAGTACGCGTCCATCGGCTGATCAGGCCTGGTGCCGCGTGTGTCGCGCTCCGGAGAAGGAGGCGACGAAGAAGGAGGCGACCGCGATCGTCGCGCACACCGTCATCACCACCGCCAGCGTCGTCGGGTCCGCCCCGCCCGTCCCCGCGATGGCGGCCATGATCCCGCCGAGCGCGAACCGGGAGGCGCCTACCAGCGCGGATGCGGTCCCGGCGATCGCCGCGTGGTCCTCGAGTGCGAACGCCGACAGTGTCGCGAGCACCAGCACCACCCAGATCACCGTGAGGAACAAGAATGTCACGATGCCCCACAGGCCCACCGTCAGCGAGCACACCAGCATCCCGACGGCGCCCGTCAGGATTCCGGCCAGGCCGAACCGCACCAGCGTCTCACCGGAGACCCGCGACATCAGCCTGCCGCCCACGACGTTCACCGTGAGCATGCCGCTCGCATTCACCGCGAACAGCGCGCTGAACTGGGCCTGCGTGAACCCGAAGTGTTCTTGGAAGACGAACGGTGACGTGGAGATGTACGAGAACATCGTCGCGAACGCGAACGCGGCGGCGGCGGTGAAGCCCACGAACCGCAGGTCCGTCGACAGCGTCGCGAAGCCGTCCCACAGTGGGCGCAGGCGCAGCGGGTTGCGCCGCTCGTACGGCAATGACTCGGGCACGCCGAGGACGGCGACGGCCAGCAGCACGGCGCCCAGCCCGGCGAGCACGTAGAACAGTCCCCGCCAGTCCATCACGCGCAGCAACTGCGCGCCGATCACCGGCGCGAGGATCGGCGCCACGCCGCCCACCGCGGACAACGCTGTGATCAGCTGCGCCGCACCGACTCCGGACAGCAGGTCGCGGACGATCGCCAGCGAAAGGACCACGCCCGCCGATCCGGCGAGCCCCTGCACCAGCCGAAAGAAGTCGAGCAGGTACACCGTCGGCGCCATCGCGCACAACAGGGACGACACCACGAAGAGCGCGACACCGCCGATCATCGGGCGTCGACGGCCGACCGCGTCGGACAGCGGGCCGACGAACACCTGGCCGAGTGCGAGCCCGATCAGGCAGGTGGTCAGCGTCGCCTGGATCTGCGGCTGCGACGCGTGCAGGTCGGTGGCGGCCTCGGGCAGGGAGGGCAGGTAGAGGTCGGTGGTGATCGGTCCGAACGCAGACAGCGCGCCCAGTACGACGGCGAGCCGGGTGCGATGAGCGAGCGCGGCCGGTGCCGTCACAGCGTCAGCACCAGGCGGGAGCTGCCGAGGTCTTCGGTCCAGGCGGCGGCGATGTCGGCGGCGGGACGGGTCACGACGTCCACCTCGATGCCCAGCTCGACGACGGCGTCCAGCATCGCGGGACGAGCCGTCATCACCTCGTCGCGGGTGAACGAACCGATGCCGCTGCCCAGGATCCGGACGTCGGTGGAGCGCAGCAGGGCGGCCGGCACCGCTGCGGACGAGCCGGCCATAGCGCCGACCTCCACGTAGGTCGCCCGCCCCCGGCCGGCCAGGCTGTCGAAGGTGAGCTCGGCGACCCGGCCCCATACGTAGTCGATCACGACGTCGATCTTCTCCGCTCGCAACGCATTCCGCACGGCGTCCTCGGAATCGGTGAGGTCGACGGTGGCGTCGGCGCCCACGGCCGCGAGGATCTCGGCGTTCCGCCCCGCCGCGATCACGCGGGCGCCGAAGTGCCGGGCCAGGGGCACGGCCATGCGGCCCGATGCGCCCGTCGCGCCCAGGATCAGCACCGTCTGTCCGGGCTCGACGTGGGCGCGCACCGTCATCGCCATCCAGGACGACATCGCCGCGTTGACGGCCGCCGCCGCCTGCACATCGGGCAACGCGTCCGGGACGGGCACGAGCGCCGCGGCGGGGGCGTACAGGCGCTCGGCGACGGTGCCCGGCGCGTTCACATACACGCGGGTGCCGTCGTCGAGGCGGCCGACACCGTCGACCCCCACCCAGGCCCCGGGCTCGGCCGGGCTCGAGTAGTGCGTGCCGTTCGCGACGCCGCGGGCCAGGTTGTGGATCGCGACGGCCGTCATGGTGACGGGCACGAGGCCAGCCCCGCCGGGGGGCGCGGCGACCTCCTGCCACTGCGGGGTCTGCTGGTAGGTGGTGACTGCTGCCTTCACGGCCGGCCTCTCTCGACGTGTCCTTTAACGCTGTTAAGGGCAACGTTAGCTTAACGATGTTAAGGTGGCAAGTATGGCGCTCAGTAGACCGCTCATCGTGGCGACCGCCCTCGACGTCCTCGACGACGAGGGGCTGGACGGGTTGACGCTGCGACGTATCGCCGACCGGCTCGGTGTCAAGGCGCCTGCGCTGTACTGGCACTTCGCCGACAAGAAGGCGCTCGTCGACGACATGGCCACCGAACTGATGCGGCGGGCCGTCGCCGCGTATCCGGAGCCGGGTGCCGCGGGGGAGTGGCGCGCTGTGGTGGCCGACGCGGCCGGGCACCTGCGGGACGTCCTGCGTGCGCATCGCGATGGGGCCCGGGTGTTCAGCGGGTCGCTGCTCACCGATCCGACCGTGGTCGCCGCCCAGGAGCGACCGCTGCGGATCCTGGTCGACGCCGGCTTCGCCGAGCGGGACGCCGCCCTGGCGTGGTCGACGATGCGCGATCTGGTGGTCGGCTTCGTCATCGAGGAGCAGGAGGTCTACGGGCCCGGAGGCGAGATCCGCGAGGCCTACCGGCCCGAGCTGCGGGCCACCGTCGTCGACGCCGATCGGTACCCGCTCGCGTACCGATCCGGCCCCACCGCCTGGGGTGGTGCCGACGAGCGGTTCGTCGATGCGGTCCGCTACCTCGTCGACGGTATGGCGGCCCGCCTGCGGTAGGCCCGGTCGGCGTCCGGTGTGGTGCTGACGTGCGATTTCGTCGATCCGGGCGTGCCGCGTAGACTGACTGACGCGCTCCGTCCAGATGGCGGAGTGACTTCGCGTGTTCATCAGCGTCTCACGGCGCGCCCGCGTCGCGCGGTCCCCTCACGGGGTGCGGCGGGGCTGGACACCAGGCATGGCATCGCTCAAACCCGGGCTCGGCTCGGGTGCGGTGGCGTGAAAACAACTGCGACACAAAGGACATGGCAGACAATGGCTGTTGTTACCATGAAGCAGCTGCTCGACAGCGGCGCTCACTTCGGACACCAGACCCGTCGGTGGAACCCGAAGATGAAGCGGTTCATCTTCACCGACCGCAACGGCATCTACATCATCGACCTGCAGCAGACCCTGACGTACATCGACAAGGCGTACGAGTTCGTCAAGGAGACCGTGGCGCACGGAGGCACCGTCCTCTTCGTCGGCACCAAGAAGCAGGCGCAGGAGTCCATCGCCGAGGAGGCGACCCGCGTCGGGATGCCCTACGTGAACCAGCGCTGGCTGGGCGGCATGCTCACCAACTTCTCCACCGTCCACAAGCGTCTTCAGCGCATGAAGGAGCTGGAGACCATGGAGCAGACCGGTGGCTTCGAGGGTCGCACCAAGAAGGAGATCCTCATGCTCACGCGTGAGAAGAACAAGCTGGAGCGCACCCTCGGCGGTATCCGCGACATGGCCAAGGTGCCGTCGGCGATCTGGGTCGTCGACACCAACAAGGAGCACATCGCCGTCGGCGAGGCCCGCAAGCTGAACATCCCCGTCATCGCCATCCTCGACACCAACTGCGATCCCGACCTCGTCGACTACCCGATCCCGGGCAACGACGACGCCATCCGCTCCGCTGCGCTGCTCACCAAGGTCGTGGCCTCCGCCGTGGCCGAGGGCGTCCAGTCGCGTGCCGGCCGCGCCGCGGGCGATGCGAAGCCCGAGGGTGCCGCGGCGGGCGAGCCCCTGGCGGAGTGGGAGCAGGAGCTGCTCGCGCAGGCCGCGACCGGTGCGGCGGACGCACCGGCTGAGACTCCGGAGGCCCCTGAGGTCGTCGCGGAGCCCGAGCCTGCGGCCCCCGCCGCCGAGTAGTCGTCGCGCCGGTGGCACCGGGTCCGGTGCCACCGGTGTGCTTCACCCCCGAACCTGAAGAACCGAAGGAGTAACGCCGAATGGCGAACTACACCGCTGCGGACGTCAAGCGTCTCCGCGAGCTCACCGGCTCCGGGATGATGGCCTGCAAGAACGCGCTCACCGAGACCGACGGTGACTTCGACAAGGCGGTCGAGGTGCTCCGCATCAAGGGTGCGAAGGACGTCGGCAAGCGCGCCGGTCGCGCCACCGCCGAGGGTCTGGTCGCCGCCGAGGGTGGCGTGATGATCGAGCTCAACTCGGAGACCGACTTCGTCGCGAAGAACGCCGAGTTCCAGGAGCTGGCCCAGGCGATCGTCGGCGCCGCTGCCGCCGCCAAGGCGTCGACGGTCGACGCAGTCAAGGCACTCGAGGCGGACGGTCAGACGATCGAGTCCCGCATCGAGGCCGCCTCGGCGAAGCTGGGCGAGAAGCTCGAGCTGCGTCGCGTCGTGAGCTACGACGGCCCTGTCGCCGTGTACCTGCACAAGCGCTCGTCCGACCTGCCGCCCGCCGTGGGTGTGCTGGTCAGCTACAGCGGCGAGGGTGACGCCGCCGCCGAGGCCGCCCGCGGCGCCGGCATGCAGGTCGCCGCGCTCAAGGCGAAGTACGCCAGCCGCGACGAGGTGCCCGCCGATGTGATCGAGAACGAGCGTCGCATCGCCGAGGAGACCGCCAAGGCCGAGGGCAAGCCCGAGCAGGCGCTGCCGAAGATCATCGAGGGCAAGACGATCGCCTACTACAAGGAGAACGTCCTCCCCGATCAGGCCTCCGTGCAGGACAGCAAGAAGACCGTCCAGAAGGTGCTGGACGAGGCCGGTGTGAAGGTGCTCGCCTTCACCCGCTTCGAGGTGGGCCAGGAGTGATCCTGCCCCGCCGCTGAGCTAGGGCGGCCGCCCACCCCGGTCGGGGGAGGGCGGCCGTTCTGTATCTCGGCACTGTGCGATCCTCCGCTCGATCCGGGATCCTCCGCTCGTCCCCGTGAGGGCCGCCCCCGCAGCGGCGGGTCTCACGAGCAGGAGCGGGTTCCTCGTATTCGAGCGGATCGTGTCGCGGTTGCGGTGGCCGAATCGCTTGCGCGGGCGCCGGTTCTTGTCGCTTTGTACACTTACGTCGGGAGTCGCGTGCCAGACCGTTGGATGATCGGCCGGCTAGAGCGGTGGGCGGACACCCCCGGACACGGTCGGTGCGGTGCATCGCGACAGGTCCTCGCGGTCAGGCGTCGAGCAGGGCCTGCACGGCGTCCACCGGGAGTGCGTAGGAGGTGTGTCCGGCGCGGCCGGTCATCGTGTCGGCGCCGACCAGCGCACCCAGCACCGCCTCCTCGACGGCCTGCACCGTGGCGGTGTGCAGTGCGTCGATCCGGTTCCACGGCAGCGCCACCGAGGTGACCAGCTCCGCGGTGCTCGGCTCGCCCTGCGGGAAGGCGGTGTCGGACGGGCGGTCGTTGGCGGTGGAGAACGCGAGGAAGAGGTCGCCGGAGAAGACGCTGCCCGTGGTGCCCGTGCGCGCCAGTCCCAGGGGCACCCGCCGCGCGAGGGCCGCACACTGGTGCCCGGTGAGCGGGGCGTCGGTGGCGACCACGACGATGACGGACCCGGCGCCGCCCGGCGTCCGGTCGCCGTACAGCCAGTCGTCCTCCTCGATCGGCGCGGGTACATCCAGTTCCGGCCCGACGCGCCGGCCACGGATCGTCAGCTCCGCGCGTGAGCCGAAGTTCGCCTGCACGAACGCGCCGACCGTGTAGGTCGCGTCGCCGAACGGCATGAGCCGCGATGCCGTGCCGCTGCCGCCCTTGAAGCCATAGCAGTTCATGCCGGTGCCGCCGCCCACCGAGCCCTCGGCGAGGGGGCCGTGCGCGGCGGCGTCGAGCGCTGCGCACACGTCGTCCGGGGTCACGTGCTCGCCGTTGATGTCGTTGAGATACCCGTCCCACGTCTCGGCGCACACGGGCAGCAGCCATTGTCGCGCCAGGTCGGGGTGATGGCGGCTGCACCACCGCACGGTCCCGGTGTGGCAGGCGCCGACGGCGTGGGTGTTCGAGATGGTGATCGGCAGACCGAGCTGGCCGGTCTCGGCGATCCAGGCGGTGCCCGTCATCTCACCGTTGCCGTTGAGGACGCCGGTACCCGCCGCGACCGGGCGGCCCACTCCGGCGCGGCCGCGCGGCAGGATCGCGGTGACGCCGGTGCGGACGGTGCCGGCCGGGCCGATCAGCGTTCGGTACCCGACCTCCACGCCCGGTACGTCGGTGATCGCGTTCCACTCGCCGGGGGTTCCGTCGGCCGCCCACCCGAGGGCACGCGGCCGCGGCCGGCCCGACGGCGAATGGGTGGCGGGAGACGGGGCGTCGGTGGTCGTCACGGTGCGGGCTCCTCGGTGGGTTCGGGGTCTGGGTCGTCCTCCGGATCGCCCGCGCCGTCCTCGGGTGCGGCGTGGATGTCCGGGCAGCCGGTCACCATGCGCGCGTAGGCGGCGATCAGCTCGATCGCATCCACGCGAGTCAGCGTGCGGTTGCCCCCGATGATGTGCAGCCCGTACGCGTCCTCCAGTGCGACCAGGTGGCGGGCGATCGTGATCACGGGGGCGATCAGGTGGAAGAAGCCCTGCGCCACGCCCACTTCCAGAGCGCCGACGTACACCGCGACCTGCTTGTCGTACAACGCGCCGAGGAGGTCGCCGTGATCGTCGGTCGCCGCGCGGTAGCCGGCCAGCCGGTAGAGCGAACGGACCAGCGGGTCACCGTCGGCAGCAGGCAGCCCCGACTCGATGAGTGCCTCGATCTTCGCGCGGCCGTCCGGGATGGTGGTGACGCGCTCGAGCCGGGCGGAGTAGAAGCGGTCCGACGCCGCGGCGTGCACGGCCCGCAGCAGGGTGTCGCGGTCGTCGAAGTAGTAGTGCACGGTCCCCGGGGTCACCCCGGCGACGCGGGCCACGTCGCGGATCTGCAGGTCGCCGGGGCCACCCTCGTCGAGCGCGGTCATCGCGGCCGCTATCAGTGCCTCCCGCGCGGCCGTCTGGTTCTTCCGTCGTGCCACCGCACCTCCTTGATCTGACTCGACGTTAACACAGAGTTTTCGAGAAAACATGGCTACACAGCGATTGTTCCGTCATTCTTTGACTATGAATGAAAGAATAATCGGCAAGCGGGAGGCGTCGTGACCGGTCGGAAGCCCGAGCAGCTGGATGTGCCGCTCGCATACACGCAGGAACTGTCACGGAGCCTGTCGGCGCGCGACACGGTGCTGATCACCCTGTCGTCGATCACGCCGGCGTCGAGCGTGTTCATCATCGTGCCGACGATCCTGCTGGGCGTGGGTGGCGCATCGGTGCTGGTCATGCTCGCGGCGGCGGCTCTGTGCGTGGCCGTGGGGCTCTGCTACGCGGAGCTGTCGTCGCGGTACCCGATCACGGGCGGCGAGTACACGTGGGCCGCCCGGCTGCTCGGGCGCACCACGGGCTTCGCGGTGTTCGGCCTGACGCTGGTGGCCGGCCTGCTCATCACCGCCGTCGTCGCCCTCGGGACCGGCGAGTACCTGGGGGTCGCGATCCCGGCGCTGAACGGGAAGTGGATCGGCGTGGGTGTCATCGTGGTGACGACGGTGATCGCGCTCGCGAACATCCGCACCAACGCGTGGGTCACCGGCATCTTCCTCGTCGTAGAGGTGGTGGCGATCGTCGTGCTCACGGTGGTCGGCTTCCGCCACCCCGAGCGTGGGGCCGGTGCGCTGGTGCACGCGACGACCGCGGCCGGCGCGGGCCTCGGCCCGGCGGGATTCGCCGTCGTGGTGGCAGCGATCCCCGTCGCGCTGTTCGCCTACAACGGCTACGGCGCCGCCGTCTACTACGCGGAGGAGACCCGTGACGCCACCCAGGTCATCGCGCGCGTCGTGATCGCCTGCCTCATCGGTGCCGTGGTCATCGAGGTCGTCCCCCTGATTGCGGTGGTGGTCGGCGCACCGTCGCTGACCGATCTGCTGCACAGTGCTGCGCCGATGAACTACCTGCTCGAGACGCGCGCCGGCCACGCGGTGAATGCCGCGGTCAGCGTGGGTATCGCGATCGCGATCATCAACGCCGTCATCGCGATCATCCTGCAGATCTCGCGGCTGTTGTTCGCATCGGCCCGCGATGGTAGCTGGCCGGCGGGAGTCGACCGCCTGCTCGCGACGGTCTCGAAGCGCACGCAGGTGCCGGTCGTCGCGACGCTCGTGGTCGGAGCCCTGAGCGCGGTGATCGCCGCGGTGATGCCGATGTCGTGGCTCATCGCCGCGACCGGTGCCACGCTGATCCCGGTATACGTGGCCGTCGCCGGGGCGGCGCTGCGCGTGCGCTCGCGGCAGCGCGGTGGCACCTACCGCATGCCGTGGTGGCCGGTGCCGCCACTCGTGGTGATCGCGGCGATGGTGCTCGTCGTCTTCGAGTCCGTGCGCACCGACTGGACGCCGATCGCCGTCGCACTCGGGATCCTGGCGGTCGCCGCCGGCTACTTCGCGGCGTACCTGCGGCCGCGGCTGGGGGAGCGGTGGTCGCTGCTCGAGGCACCGGAGGAGGTCTAGGCGCGGAGCTTGCGGAGCGCCCGTACTGCACGAGGCCGGTCTCGAGGAACGAGAGGGACGGTCTAGAAGACCGTGTTGCCGCCGTCGATCACGATGCGCTGGGCGGTCATGAACTTCGACTCGTCGGAGGCCAGGAACGCCGCGACCGCGGCGATCTCCTCGGGCTCGGCGATCCACTGGTTGAGGAAGCCGCCCATCATTGCGCCCAGCCGCGGATTGGTCTCGGTGGCCCGCGTGATGGCGCCCGCCATGTCACCCGAGCCCATCGGCGTGTTCACCGGGCCCGGGTGCAGCGTGTTGACGCGGATGTCGTACTGACCCAGCTCGGCCGCGAAGCCGCGCGCCATGCCCACCAGTGCATGCTTGGACGTCGTGTAATGCACCATGAACGCCTGCATCTTGATCCCGGCCGCCGAGCTGGTGAGGATGATCGACCCGCCGCCGCGGGTCACCAGGTGCGGCGCCGTGGCCATCACCGTGTTCCATGCGCCGGTCACGTTGGTGTCCATCACCGCGGCGAAGTCGGCCGGCTCGATCGCGTTCCACGCCTGCGGCGGGCAGATGCCGGCGTTGGCCACCACCACGTCGAGCCCGCCGAACCGCGCGACACCGTCCGACGCCGCCGCGGTCAGCGCCTCGAGATCGCGCACGTCGGCCCGGGTCAGCAACGACTCCGACCCCTCTGCCGCGATCAGCCGCGCGGTCTCGGAGAGGTCCGCGGGCGTCGCAGAGTCGTAGGGCACCGCCGCGGGCAGCGGGCCCGTCAGGTCGACGCCGACGATCTGCGCACCCTCGTGGGCCATCCGGACCGCGTGGGCGCGGCCCTGGCCACGCGCGACGCCGGTGATGAATGCGACCTTGCCGTCCAGCCGTGCCATGCCATGTCTCCTTCACAGATCCGGACATGGTTGTCCGGATGGCTCCATCATGCACCTCCCGTATGCCGATTCGTTAAGGAATCGTGGCCGACGCTCGGGCACCCTGGAGGCATGACTACACGTACAGACCCGAACATCTGGCCCGGCCTCACCTACGAAGATCCGCTCGCCGCACGGAAATGGTTGGCGGAACTCGGGTTCGAGGCCGGCATCCTCGTGGAGGGGGACGGACCCGGGGAGGTGGTGCACTCCGAGATGCTGTGGCCCGACGGCGGCCGGGTGATGCTCTACTCTGCGCGCTCCGACGATCCGTCGTTCCCGTGGGCGCCCGGAGTCGGCAGCGTATACGTGGTCGCCCGCGACCCGGACGCTGTCTTCGCGCGCGCTGAGGCGTTGGGCGCGCGGCTTGTCCGCCCCATGACCGAGGAGGACTACGGGTCGCGCGGGTTCACCATCGCCGATCCCGAGGGCAATGTGTGGAGCTTCGGGACCTACGACGGCTGACCGAGCGGGTATCGCGTCCGCGGTGTCGTTCCAGGTGTGCCGGGCGGCGACGGATGGCCGAGGCCGCGCCCGCAGCCCGACGCGGCGGCCGCGTGGGCCACGATCGTGCGCACCAGCTGGGCCACCGTGCGGGCGCTCACGGAGCACACCTGAGCCGGGAGTTCCGCAGCTTCCTGTCCGTACCGCCCGGCGCGTTCCTTGCACACCGCCCGGTCGCCTCCCCGGTGGTCTCCAGCCGCCTCGCGTAGGGTGCGCGTGTGTCCTTGATCGTCGACCGCATGCCCGAGCTCGGGATCACCCGGCTGTCCCGGTGGATATTCAACTGCTACGTACTCGACGGCGACGACGGCCCCGTCGTCGTCGATCCGGGCACCCGCCGGATGGCGCTCGACGTCACCGCGTACCTCGGCTCCCACGCGGTGGACGTGGCGGCGATCGTCGCGACCCACGGCCACACGGACCACGTGGGCGGCGCTCCGACGTTGTCCGCGATGACCGGCGCCGCCGTCAACGTCGCGCCCAAGACCCTCGACTACGTAGGTGGGGAGAAGACGCCGTCGGTCCCCAGCGCGGTCCTCGGGTTCGCGCCGGTGCTCGTGGGGCAACCGATCGACCTCGACGTGCTGCGCTCGTCGGCGCGTGACGTGCTGCGCGCCGGATACGGCACTCCGCTGGGGTGGCGCTGGACCGGGCCCGCCCCCATCGGCTCGCTGGCCGACGGTATCGCGGTGCCCGGCGCCAGCGCCTGGACCGTCCATGCCGCAGCCGGACACACTCCCGACAGCGTGGTGCTGTTCAACGTGTCCACCGGCGCCTTGATCTCGGGTGACGCGGTCGCCACCGCGCGGGGTCGGGCGCTGCTCGCCCCGATCACCTTCGACGCCGCCGACGCGCCGGCCACCGCCGAGCGGCTCCGCGCACTGCCGGTCGCCCACCTCCTGCCGGGCCACGGACTGCCGGTGCACGGAACGGTGTGGTGAGCGCGGGCCCCGATCTGCGTTCCCCCACTGCCTCGGAGACGGGTGGGGCGCCGACTCGGCGCCGGCGACCGCCCCTGCCCCGCATGTCCGGTGCGCCCCGTCGGGCCCTCGCAGCCGCGCTCGTGCTCCTGCTCGTGGCGGCGGTCTCCACGCGGTCCCCGCTGATCGGCACGGGTTCGCACTGGATCCGCTACCAGACCGACGGGATCAACTACATCCCCGACCTGCCGGGCGGCGCGCAGTACGTGTCGCTCGGCGACAGCTACGCGGCCGCCGGCTCGTTCCGGAAGCGGCTGCCGCTGGACTTCTGCGCCCGCAACGCCGACGACCTGGGGCACGTGCTCGCGGAGCGGCTGCAGCCGGTGTCGTTCACCGACCGGGCGTGTTCCGGCGCCACCCTCGACGATCTCACCGTGCCCAGCCAGAAGATCGAGAACGCGCCGCAGATCTACGGCATCGGCCCGTTCACCCGTCTCATCACGGTGCTCGCGGGCGCCAACTCGCTGGGCTTCGGCGGAGTGATCACGCACTGCTTCGTCACCCCCGACGCGCGCTGCGACGAGTACGCGCGCACCAACCTGCCCGGCTCGCAGGGCTGGGCGTTCGTACGGGCGCAGTACATCGCCACGCTGCAGATGCTGCACCGGTACGCGCCTCTGGCGGCGATCGTGGTCGTCGGCTACCTCCCGCTGTTCCCGCTGACCGGCACCATCGACCCCGGCTGCCTGGCCGGCGCCAAGATCCCGCCCGCGAATGTCGACGCCTGGCGCGTCTGGTACCTGGGGCTCGAGGGGCTGGTCCACGACGTCGCGGCCCACCTGCATCTGGTCTACATCGCCCCGCCGACCGACCACGCGGCGTGCACTCCGCACCCCTACGTCGCGCTGCAGGGCGTCGATCTGCGGGGCAACGGCCCCGACGCATACGGCCTGCATCCGACGGTGACGGGCCAGCGTGCGATGGGCGACCTCATCGAGGACACGCTGCGCGGGCGCCGCTGACCGGGGGAGTCGCGCAGACACCCGGCGGGTCCCGCATAGGATGGCTGGCGGCTCGGTAGTGACTTCAGCGATCAGGAGCGTGGACACAAGGTGACGTCGGACGACCAGGCGAACGACAGCGGGCGCAAGGGCTACAAGCGGGTGCTACTCAAGCTCGGCGGTGAGATGTTCGGCGGTGGCGCCGTCGGGCTGGACCCGGACGTGGTCTCGACGGTGGCGGACCAGATCGCGGACGTCGCGCGCAGCGGCGCCGAGGTCGCGGTGGTGATCGGCGGCGGCAACTTCTTCCGCGGCGCCGAACTGCAGCAGCGCGGTCTCGAACGCAACCGCTCGGACTACATGGGGATGCTCGGCACCGTCATGAACTGTCTTGCGCTGCAGGACTTCCTCGAGAAGCGCGGCGTAGACACCCGGGTGCAGACGGCGATCACGATGGGGCAGGTCGCCGAACCGTACCTGCCGCTGCGTGCCAAGCGGCACCTCGAGAAGGGGCGCGTGGTGATCTTCGGTGCCGGGATGGGCATGCCGTACTTCTCGACCGACACCACGGCGGCGCAGCGCGCACTGGAGATCGGCGCCGAGGTCGTGCTCATGGCCAAGGCGGTCGACGGCGTGTACGACAGCGACCCGCGGACCAATCCGGACGCGAAGCTGTTCACGGAGATCACGCACCGCGAGGCGCTCGAGCGTGGGCTCAAGGTGGCGGACGCGACTGCGTTCAGTCTGTGTATGGACAACAAGATGCCGATGCTGGTGTTCAACCTGCTGATCGAGGGCAATATCGCTCGGGCCGTCGCGGGTGAGAAGATCGGAACACTGGTGCGGCCGTGATCCGGACGCCACCCGGGTCACCGCACGAAACCAACCGACAGGACAGGAAGAACCCGTGATCGACGAAGCGCTGTTCGACGCCGAGGAGAAGATGGAGAAGGCCGTCTCCGTCGCGCGCGAGGACTTCCAGTCCATCCGCACCGGCCGTGCGAACCCGGCCATGTTCTCGAAGGTGGTCGTGGAGTACTACGGCTCGCCGACGGCGATCACCCAGCTCTCGTCGATCACTGCGCCCGAGGCGCGCTTGATCGTGATCAAGCCGTACGAGTCCAACCAACTCGGCCCCATCGAGACCGCGATCCGCAACTCCGACCTGGGGGTCAATCCCACCAACGACGGGCAGCTGATCCGCATCGCCATCCCGCAGCTCACCGAGGAGCGCCGCCGGGACCTCGTCAAGCAGGTCAAGTCCAAGGGTGAGGACGCGAAGGTCGCGATACGCAACGTGCGCCGCAAGGCCAACGAGCAGCTGAACAAGATCGTCAAGGACGGCGACGCCGGCGAGGACGACGTGGCCCGCGCCGAGAAGGACCTGGACAAGACCACCGCGAAGTACACCGCGCAGGTCGATGATCTGGTCAAGCGCAAAGAGGCGGACCTGATGGAGGTCTAGCCTGGCCGATGACGCCAGGCCCCCAGCCCCCACCACTGCCGCCGACGATGACGGAGACCCACGTGACCGTACAGCCCGAGGGGCGCCCGACGCCCGGCGCCGATCCGGCCACGCCGGGCGAGGCGAGTGCACCCGAGAAGCGCAAGATCAGCGCCGGGCGCAACCTGCCCGTCGCCATCGCCGTCGGCGTGAGCCTCGGCGCGGTGATCGTCCTGATCCTCGTGTTCGCGCCGCACGTGTGGATCCTGCTGGCCTCGGCCGCGATCGGCATCGCCCAGTGGGAGGTGGTCAAGCGCTTCCGGCAGTCCGGCGTCGACCTCGAGCTGTGGCCGATGCTGATCGGCGGCCAGGCGATCATGTGGCTGAGCTGGCCCTGGGGCACCAAGGGGGTGCTGCTCGCATTCGTGGCGACAGTGGTCGTGTGCCTGGTGTGGCGGCTACTGCACCACGGACCCTCGGCTCCCGGGCCCACGCAGTTCACCCGGGACAGCTCGGTCACCGTCTTCATTCTCGCGTGGATCCCGTTGCTCGCGAGCTTCGGCGCCATGCTCGTGCTGCCCACCAACCACGGCCCGCAGCGGGTCGCGGCGCTGATCATCCTGGTCGTCTGCTCCGACGTGGGTGGCTACGCGTCGGGCGTGCTGTTCGGCCGGCACCCCATGGTCCCCGCCATCAGCCCGAAGAAGTCGTGGGAGGGATTCGCCGGGTCGCTGGTGGTGGGCACCGTCGGTGCCGTACTGGTGCTGCAGTTCCTGTTCGATGTGCAGCCGCTGTGGGGCCTGCTGCTCGGCCCCGTCGTCGTGTTCACCGCGACCCTCGGTGACCTGCTCGAGTCTCAGGTCAAGCGCGACCTGGGGATCAAGGACATGGGGACGCTGCTTCCCGGCCACGGCGGAATCATGGACCGCCTGGACTCGCTACTGCCCAGCGCCGTGGTGGTGTGGACCGTCCTCAGCGCGCTGCTGCACAGCTGACCAGCCGACTCACTGCAGCTTCTTCGCCGCCCGGCGCAGCTGCACGATCCTGATACCCGACGCGAGGCCCACCAGCAGCGCCCCGAGGATCGCCGCGATCAGCAGTGCCACCCCCAACGGCAGGTTCACCTGCCAGAACAGCAACTTGATCTGCGACGAGGTGGTGTTCTGGATGATGAACACCAGCAGGACCAGCAGCAGGATCGCGCCGACGACGAGACCGGACCACAGGGCCGCGGACTTCGTGTGCTTTACCTGGTCATAGGCGTCGGGGAAGCGGGGACCGGCGTGCACCGTGTCCGGCACCACGGGGACCGAGCGCTGCTCACTGTGGGTGTCGTCGTTGTCGGTCATGGTTCCATCCTGCCACCGCGCGGCCCGATCGTGCGGAGGACGCGTCCCCGGCCGGGCGTGCCGGGCGTCGCGCGATTTTCGCAGGTCCGGCGAACGTGGGACACTAGGGCCGATATGAGCACCTCACTGCCGCTGGTCTTCGACGCGCCGAAGCGTGGCCGCCCGCCCCGTCATCTGGCCGACCTCACCGACGACGAGCTCAAGTCCGCCGTCATCGCGCTCGGCCTGCCCGGCTTCCGGGCGAACCAGCTGGCGCGGCACTACTACGGCCGCCTGGACGCCGACGCCGCCCGGATGACGGACCTGCCGGCCGCGGTGCGCCCCCAGGTCGCGGAGGAGCTCTTTCCGCGGCTCATGACACCCGTTCGGCACCTGGACTGCGACGGTGGCACGACACGCAAGACGCTGTGGCGGCTGCACGACGGCACGCTGCTCGAGAGCGTGCTGATGCGCTATCCCGACCGTGCCACGCTGTGCATCTCCAGCCAGGCCGGGTGCGGCATGGCGTGCCCGTTCTGTGCGACGGGGCAGGGCGGCCTGGATCGCAACCTCTCGACGGCGGAGATCGTGGATCAGGTACGCGCCGCCGCGGCGGCCATGCGCGACGGTGACGTGGCCGGCGGCCCGGGGCGACTGTCCAACGTCGTGTTCATGGGCATGGGCGAGCCGCTCGCGAACTACAAGCGGGTCGTCGCCGCCGTCCGTCGGATCACGTCGCCCGCGCCGGGTGGATTGGGCATCTCACAGCGCTCGGTCACCGTCAGCACCGTGGGGCTCGCGCCCGCCATCCGGAAGCTTGCTGACGAGGGGCTGTCGGTCACGCTCGCGGTGTCGCTGCACACCCCGGATGACGAGCTGCGCGACACACTGGTGCCCGTGAACAACCGCTGGAGTGTGCAGGAGGTGCTCGACGCGGCGCGGTACTACGCGGACAAGACGGGGCGCCGGGTCTCGATCGAGTATGCGCTGATCCGCGATGTGAACGATCAGCCGTGGCGCGCCGACCTGCTGGGGAAGAAGCTACACCGGGCGCTGGGCCCGTTGGTCCACGTGAACCTGATCCCGCTGAACCCGACTCCGGGATCGGAGTGGGACGCTTCGCCGAAGCCCGCGCAGGACGAGTTCGTGCGCCGCGTCATCGCGCAGGGGGTGTCGTGCACGGTGCGCGACACCCGTGGCCAGGAGATCGCCGCCGCCTGCGGTCAGCTGGCGGCCGAGGAGCGGTAGCCCGGGCGGCCGGTGCGCTACAGGGCCCGCGCTAGACGTTCCGGCGGCCGCTCTTCCACTTGCCGCGGCCTGAGACCCAGTCGCAGGCGATGACGAACACGATCACCACGGCGAAGGCGACGAGCCAGATGTCCTCGACGTGGCCGATCTGGTTGCCGTGGAGCATGCACACCAGGCAGATCGCGACGACGATGCCGGCGATCCTGGCTGCGTTGCGATTGGTGCCGTGCCAGCCCCAGTCTCGCGACGGAGCGTCGGCGAGGTCGACCTTGGAAGTGCTCTGACGCTCGAGGTCGGTGGTTGCCACTGCGGTCTCCTTATCGGGGCGGGCCGGTTTCGTTCGAAGTCTATCCCGCTACGACCGGCTGTCGTACCGCGGGCGCCACGTGTTGCGCGGAACGCGGTACACGGCTGCGCTAGTGTCCGCGACATGCTCTTGCACCTCGCCCTGGCCGACGACTGGCGGGCCGCGCAGGCCGTCGGCGAGTACGCCGTGTCCACCCGCGGCGCGACCCTGACCCAGGTCGGATTCGTGCACTGCTCCACCGCCGAGCAGTGGCGTGGGGTGCGTGAGCGCTTCTACTCCGACCTGCCCGACGACGCGCTGGTACTGCTGTCGATCGACGAGGCGCGGCTGACCGCCGAGGTCCGTTGGGAGCCGCCCGCGCCCGGGGTGACGGAGCTGTTCCCGCACGTCTACGGCCCTGTCCCGACGGTGGCGGTGGTCGCGGTGGAGTCGGTGAGGTTGGCCGACCCGCAGTAGAGCCGGCTGCGACAGCGGTCAGGCGGCAACTATCGAGTCGCTGTTCCTCCTGCATCCCGGTCGGGTGCGCGCGATTGTCGATGTGTGTGGTGAGCGGGTTTGGCAGCCGCGCCCTTCGGAGGAATCATGCCTGCTTCACGTCCGGGGAGGCCGGGCTTCAGTCGCGAATCGCCAAGGGTCGGAATCGTAGTGTTCGATCCCCTGCTGTCCGCACCGTTTGGCCTGGGCGTAGACCGCGAGGTCATGAGGGGCGCGGAGTTGCCAGGAGCCGGTCTCAGGATGTAGGAAAGACCTCAGTCGCGTCACTCGTGGAAACATCTCCGGATCACATTTTCAGCAGGCCGGCCGATCCAGTTGTCCGGCGGGTCAGTCTTGGGGTTCGCCGTTGTGGGGTCCCGGTTTGTGTCCACGACCCAGTAATAGATCCCATGTATAGAGCTAGTTTTGGCGACGTCGCACATGGCCTGAAACCAGCGTGCCTGCATTACCGGGCGTAGTCGCTGTGTCACCGGCCCCGCAGAGACGAACCAGGGTGTCTTATAGCTGTTCGGCAGGGCACTTATACCAACTTCCTGAAAGGTCAACTCAGAGCGAACGGCGCGGGGGACTGTTTGTAGCCATTCCGCAATCGCGGTCCGCAGCTCACCAACGGTAGCGCTGTCCCCTAGTGATGTTCTTGGATATGCGTCTATTCCCCAGGATGTGAACGGCATCCTCGCGGTGTCATGATCGTCCCAGTTCAGGGCGTAGGTCAACAAGCCGCGATAGCCAGCCTGTCGAATGTGTTCGCATAGTCGCCGCCACTGACTGGGGTATATATTCAGTGATCCTAGCTCCGTCCCCACGACGAACTCGTCCACGTGCTGTCCAATTATAGTCGGCAGATACGAGTCGATGAGTGTCTGATAGTCGGTGAACCACTTCGTCACGTTGACCGGGGCTATCGACTTTCTCCAAGCGTCATCGGCGCCGTCCGCTCTGACGCTGTTGTCATCCACGATATACCGGACCATAGTCCGCAGCTGCTTCGCCCTCGCGTATTCGAGCAATATCCTGAGTCCATCCGGGGTCGCGGTTCGAGGTCCCGCATAGACTTTAGTCGGGCGATCTCCATCGACATAAATCGGGATCGTGATACCGATCGAATTGGCACCAAGGCCAGAGACATACGATACAGATCTTTTGGCGACGTTGTTCATAACTGTCGAATCTCCTCGAGTGTCCAATCGCACTTGTACACCCTTCTGGAATACGTATCCCGATCCGGACTGCGCCTCCTGGCGCAATGCCGTCGAAGTCGTGCCGCGCACCATCTGTGCGCCAGACCCGGAACTCGCGACCAGAAGTACAAGGGCGGCAACGACGAGATACGGTGCGAAACGCGCGCCGCGCTGGACTTGCTTAAAGGGGGCGTTCTGTATCTTATTTTCGGCGCGTATTCTGGCGAGCTCTTCGTAGCGCCTTGCTTCGTGACCGATGTGAAGCCACAGGACACCGGCGAGCACCACTAAAGCGACAGCGGCCGTCTCCCAGACGACGCGCAGGTTATGCAGTTTCCACCCAGTGCTGCCGACTCCACACGCGAGGGACGCTAGAAGTGCCGTGGCTGAGGTGAGAATCGTGAGCAGTATGAGTGTGCCGATGTACCGGCGAAGATCGTTGTCTCGGGACTTCTTCGAGCTGCGGCGCGGTGACATTTACCGTGACCCCTCACGTGTGTTGTGCGGCCGGATGTAGGAGACATGCGCAAGGGCTATCGCACCATTATCTGGTTCGACTTCTTTATCACCATGAATCGCTTCGGCCGACCGCGGAGAGCGCAGTACACCACGACGCACATAGGAATAATCGCATTAACCGGTGTGAAGGCGATCGCGAAAATCGTCTGTACAAGCCTGAATAGCCAATATTTCGCTGCGGTGGCGCGCAGCTCTCGGTTGGGCTGCCCTCCTGAGTTTATCCACCCGGCCACACCATAGCTGAGGAACTGGCAGGCGGACGATATCAGGAATACCTTGTGTGCTTGCGGTGGCACTCGAGCCACGCCGGTGAGTAGAAGTGCTGACCCTATAGAAGAAGCGATAACCGACGCAAGCCCTGCGGCGTACCGCAACGCGATGAAGTAGGCGTATGCGCGCGGCAGTATATCGCGCCGTGCTATTGCGTCGAAATTTCCCCACGTCCATCGCCAACGCTGGTCCAAGAACTCCTTCCAACTCCAAGGCGAGACGAGTTGGATTGCTGCATAGAAGTAGCCCCAGGTCAGACCGATATGAGCTGCATTCGTGCCGAACACCAAGTCGTCAGATGCGACAATAGGTCGGTCCCACGTAACTATATCCTCGGCGCGCCCTGTGATGCACAGCCCTTCGCCATGTACGAACAATGGCTTCTGAGACATGCCTTGTGTGCACGAGCAGTAGATGAGGCAGTTTCGTGTTCGAATGTCATCGAGGTGGCTGATGAAGAGATGCTTCCAATTCCCTGTTCCGTACCATCTACTGGGCACCGTGATCCCCTGGCACAGGTCGTAGTCGCCATTGAACGCCTTGCCGATATAGCTGGCCGACGGAAGCGTATCGTCGTCGACGAACAAGATCTTCACCGCGCTGGTGTTCAGGTGGCGACTCTTGCGGACGAGGCGGGAGTACTCCAATGCTCTGGCTTTATCAATGGGCCTGCACGAGAATCCTTCGGGTACGACGAACACCTCTGCGTCGGTGTAGTCGATAAAGTGTCCCGGTTCGACGACTACCCATATCTCGAAAGAGATATGGAGCCGGTATTCCCGCAACTTGTCTATCGTCATCTGAACCAGTTCCGGTTCTTTTCCGACGGTGGTGATCTGTATGATCATCTGAGTGAACTTGCCAGGAGTCTGCGTGTACGCCACGTGAGACCACGTGGCGCCGGTGAAGGCTGCTATCACCTCAACGATCGGAATCAGGAAGGAACCGAACAGCAGCCACTGGAAAACCAGCAGCACGGTTGAGGAATTCATGCAGATTCGGTCCCCTGCCACATGCCGTTGACCGCCTGCGTGGCTTCAATCAGTGCGGTATCAACACCCAGGTCACTCGCGAAATTCAAAAGTGCGAGCGTGTCCTTCGGCAGACATCCTCCACTGTACGGACCGAAGTCTCGAGTGCCATACGCAGGGTTCCAAAGTCCTTCGGCGCTCAATACGCTGATTTCGAATGCTCGCTGGATGAATTCCGTCTCTAGTCCGCATTTATCGGCCAGTAGGCGGAACCAATTGTAGGTGCTGATCTTGATCGCGTTACCGACGTTGTTGATGTATTTTTGTAATTCTGCCGCTTCGAACGGCAGCCAATGGATGTCCGCGCAGAAACTGCTTACTATATCGGCGACTATCTGATGCGATCTATCGTTCTCGGAAAGGCTGGCGATCGTTACGGCTCTCGGATGTAGGAAGTCCTCGCGCGCGTGTGCTGCCCGGAGGTATTCGGGATTGTAGACGACGCCGAATTGGTGGCCAGCTGATTTTCCTGAGGTCTCCTCGAGTAAAGGAATGAGGGACTGGCGGACAGTACCGGGCGGGACAGTGCTCCTGAACGCGATCACCGGGAAATTCCTCGTCGCAGTCCGAATCCTTTCTCCGATGCTCTGTGTCGCCGCGAGTACCGGTGCTAGGTCGGTGCCGGTCCCGTGATCTGTCGGGGTGGGGACGCAGACGAATGCCACGTCGACGTCATCGAAATTCATATCGTCGGGAGTCACCGCTTGATAGCCGTTTCGTTGCAGGGCGCTGACCCTGTCCTCAGCGATATCGACAAGTGTGACGTCATGACCGCGATCGATCAATCCGAACGCAGTCGCTGTACCCACGACCCCCGCGCCGACGACTAGAACCTTGCGCGTCATCGACTTCCTCCCATAATGAAATCTCGAATGATGGTTTCCGTGCTTCTATGTCTCGCTGGATCGACACGGATCCCCTCAAGCGGACTTCGCTAGGGCCTCCCCTGAGGTGCCGAGAGGGCCGACTATTAAGGCTATCGAACAGCGCGTCCGATATCGTACGCGTACGCGTGATCAACTGTCAAGAGGTCGGTGCCGGTTCGGTTCGCGCGTAATGCCGGCGTGGGGGATCTCGGAAATAGCCCGAGGTAATGCGAATTGGTGTAGAACCCGACCGGGCTATTTACCTGTTCCAAATAAAGGTCTGAGAATCTTGTGGACGGTGCGTCGATATCGGCGCGAGTATGAGTTTGGTCGGATCGTGCCGGCAGTGCGCAGACGTCCGTCGTCTTGCCTCCGCGTGGATCCGCGCGGCTGAGGGTGGGCTTCGACGGCGAGGAGAGCGTAGCCACTGCCTGTCAGGCCGTACAGGCCGCCGCAGGAGCCGCTCCGACGGGGCTGATCACGTTGTATGGGTTGTCCGTGGCGGACGATGATGATCCGCGCTCCGAGGAACCCGACACGGGTCGCGATCTGGGTGGCAAGCTGGTCAGATCCGTGACGGCACGGTCGTAGGACTGCTCGATGTGGTCGAAGCCGTACGCGCTGATGAGCGCATCGGCGTCGCAACACGGCCGACCCCCAGCATGGTGCGGGTGCAGGCCTGCGGATTTGCGGCGGATGTCGAGGGCGCAGCCGGTTGTCGGGGAGAGTGCAGCCGGTTGTCGGGGAGAGTACGGACGCGAGGCCCAAGAGATCAGTCGCTCGCCGACGCCGGCCGTGGGGGCTCTACCTCTCGGTGCCGGCGGAACCCGAGATGCGCCGCTCGGTCGAGACGGGGGCTGTGGCGCCTCGGTTTCGCGCTTGCTCGTCGCTGGGTGCGACGTTTCCGACAGGTACTCGTCTACCCTCGTCCGGGTGACCACGCGCGTGCTGATCCTCGGTAGTACCGGCTCGATCGGCACCCAGGCGCTGGAGGTGATCGCCGCCGCCCCCGACCGGTTCACCGTGGTCGGCGTCGCGGCCGGCGGCGGCAACGTCGACCTGCTCGCCCGGCAGATCGTGGCGCTGGGCTTGCCGGGCGATCGGGTGGCGGTCGCCGACGCGGCTCGGGCGGACGAGGTCGAGCGGACCGCGGGCGTGGCAGGGGTGCTGCGGGGTGACGACGCGCTGGTGCGGTTGATCGAGACCGCGGAGGCGGACGTCGTGCTCAACGGCGTGGTCGGCAGTCTCGGGCTCCGGCCGACCCTCGCCGCGCTGCATACGGGGGCACGGCTGGCCCTGGCCAACAAGGAGAGCCTGGTGGCGGGGGGATCGTTGGTCCTCGACGCGGCGGCGCCGGGACAGATCGTCCCCGTCGACTCCGAGCACTCGGCCATCGCGCAGTGTCTGCGCGGCGGCGCGGCCGACGAGGTGGACCGGCTCGTCCTCACCGCATCCGGCGGTCCGTTCTTCGGGCGGACCCGTGCGGAGCTCGCCGGCGTGACGCCGGAGCAGGCCGGGAAGCATCCGACGTGGTCGATGGGCCCGATGATCACGCTCAACTCCGCGACGTTGATGAACAAGGCGCTCGAGGTCATCGAGGCCCACATGTTGTTCGGCGTCCCCTACGACCGCATCGACGTCACGGTGCACCGCCAGTCGATCGTGCACTCCATGGTGACGTTCGTGGACGGCGCGACCATCGCCAAGGCGTCGCCGCCCTCGATGAAGCTGCCGATCGCGCTGGCACTGGGCTGGCCGGCCCGCGTTCCCGGGGCGTCGGCGGCGTGCGACTTCTCACAGTCGAGCACCTGGACGTTCGACCCCGTGGACGACGAGGCGTTCCCCGCCATCGACCTCGCCCGCGTGGCGGGGGAGCGCGGCGGCAGCCTCACGGCGGTGTTCAACGCGGCGAACGAGGTCGCTGCGCAGGCGTTCCTCGACCAGCGGATCCCGTTCCTGGCGATCGTCGACACCGTCGCCCGCGTGGTGTCCGACGGTGACGAGTGGGCGGCGCCGCCGCGCGACGTCGCCGACGTGCTGGCGGCGGAGACCTGGGCGCGTTGCCGTGCGGAGGCGCTGTTGCGCGTTGCGTGAACCACGCGCACCGGCCGGTACGCTGGAAGCATGTTGTACGCCCTGGGCATCGTGCTCTTCGCGCTCTGCATCCTCGGCTCGATCGCCTGGCACGAGTGTGGTCACATGTGGGCCGCGCAGGCCACCGGGATGCGGGTGCGCCGCTACTTCGTCGGCTTCGGGCCCACGTTGTGGTCGACCCGCCGCAACGGCATCGAGTACGGCGTCAAGGCGCTACCGCTCGGCGGCTTCTGCGACATCGCGGGCATGACGCTGCTGGACGAGCTGAATACGCCCGAGGAACAGCAGAAGGCGATGTACAAGCAGGCGCCGTGGCGGCGCGTGTTCGTGCTGTTCGCGGGCCCGGCCATGAACTTCATCCTGGGTGGCATCCTGATCTACGCCGTCGCGGTGGTGTGGGGTCTACCGAACCTCGACGCCGCGCCGCGCGCGACCGTGGCCGGCACGCAGTGCGTCACCGCGAGCACGACCAAGCCGGCCCCCGACGCATCCGGGCAGCTGGCCAGCCACGCCGTGGGGCCCTGCGAGGGGAGCCCCGCCGCCAAGGCCGGCCTGCAGGCCGGGGATGTCATCACCGCGGTCGACGGCGTCGGCGTCGACGCGAACAGCCTCACCGGAGCGTTGCAGCACACCACCGGCGAGATCCGTCTCACGATCGAGCGCGGCGGCGCGAGCCGCACCGTCACCGTCGACCCCGTGACCGCGCAGAAGTGGCAGCCCACCCCCGACGGTAAGGACTACAGGTCGGTTACCGGGCCCACCATCGGCATCACCGTCGGCGCCATCGGCGTGGTGAGCCATTACAACCCGTTCACGGCGGTCGGCGGCGCTGCTGTGTTCAGCGGGCAGATCGGCGAGCAGACGGTGGTCGCGATCGGCCACCTGCCGCAGAAGGTCCCGGAGCTGGTCCGCGCGGTCGAGGGCAAGCCCCGCGCGCTGGACACGCCGCAGTCGGTGTACGGCGCCGCCGAGACGGGCGGGCAGATCGCGGCGCACCACGAATGGTCGGCGTTCGTGCTGGTGCTCGCAGGCCTCAATCTGATGCTCGGCCTGGTCAACCTCGTGCCGCTGCTGCCCTTCGACGGTGGCCACATCGCCGTGGTCCTGTACGAGAAGGTGCGCGACGTGATCACCCGGCGCAAGGGCGCGCCCGTCGACTACATGAAGCTGGCGCCCGCGACATACGTGGTGTTCGCGGTGCTCGGCGCCTACATGCTGCTCGTGCTCGCCGCCGACATCGTCAACCCCATCAAGCTCTTCAACTAGCCACAGCCCAGGAATGAGGAAGCGCCCACCATGTCCGTAGGTTTGGGAATGCCCGGCGTGGCCGGCTCGCCCGAAGAGGCACCGCCGACCCTCGCGCCCCGCCGCAAGACCCGCCAGCTCAACGTCGGCGGGGTGGGGGTCGGTAGCGACTTCCCGATCTCGGTGCAGTCGATGTGCACCACCAAGACCCACGACGTGAACACGACGCTGCAGCAGATCGCCGAGCTCACCGCGTCGGGCTGCGACATGGTGCGCGTCGCCTGCCCGCGGCAGGAAGACGCCGACGCGCTCGCCGAGATCGCCCGGCACAGCCAGATCCCGGTGATCGCCGACATCCACTTCCAGCCCAAGTACATCTTCGCCGCCATCGACGCCGGGTGCGCCGCCGTTCGCGTGAACCCGGGCAACATCAAGGAGTTCGACGGCCGGGTCGGCGAAGTCGCCAAGGCCGCCGCGGCCGCGGGCATCCCGATCCGAATCGGTGTCAACGCCGGCTCCCTGGACAAGCGGATGATGGACAAGTACGGCAAGGCCACGCCCGAGGCGCTGGTCGAGTCGGCGCTGTGGGAGGCCTCGCTGTTCGAGGAGCACGGCTTCGGCGACATCAAGATCTCGGTCAAGCACAACGACCCGGTGATCATGGTGGAGGCGTATCGGCAGCTCGCCGCCCAGTCTGATTACCCGCTGCACCTCGGCGTCACCGAGGCCGGGCCCGCGTTCCAGGGCACCATCAAGTCGGCGGTCGCGTTCGGCGCGCTGCTCGCCGAGGGCATCGGCGACACCATCCGCGTGTCGCTCTCGGCGCCCCCCGCCGAGGAGATCAAGGTGGGCACCCAGATCCTGCAGTCGCTCAACCTGCGGCCCCGCCGGCTCGAGATCGTCTCGTGCCCGTCCTGCGGCCGCGCGCAGGTGGACGTGTACAAGCTGGCCGATGCGGTGACCGCTGGACTCGACGGGTTGACGGTGCCGCTGCGCGTCGCCGTCATGGGCTGTGTCGTCAACGGCCCGGGCGAGGCGCGCGAGGCCGACCTCGGCGTGGCGTCGGGCAACGGCAAGGGGCAGATCTTCGTCAAGGGCGAGGTGATCAAGACCGTCCCCGAGTCGAAGATCGTGGAGACCTTGATCGAGGAAGCGCTGCGGATCGCCGAGGAGTCGGGGGATAGTGAGAGCGGTACCCCCACGGTGACCGTGTCGTAGCAACGCATTTCGCGGGGCGTACGCGGGGAACCGGTGATCGCGAGGAGACGGCGTTGCTGAAGATGCTGCACGAGCGGGTCGTGTCGACGAAGGACGCCGCTCGCGTGCTGGCCGCGCTCGACACCGATCCCGTCGCCGCATGCATGGTCGCCGCGCGGATCGAGGAGTTCGGTGTCGAGCCGGCGGCGCTCGGGGGGCGTTTGTGGACACACGGCGACCCGACCGAGTCGCTGTGCTTCTCCGGGGTCAATCTCGTCCCGCTGCTGGGTAGCGACGCAGACATGCGCTACTTCGCCGCCCGCGCCGCTCGGGCGCCGCGCGGGTGCTCCTCGATCGTCGGCCGGGCCGATCTGGTGCTGCCCCTGTGGGACGACCTCGAGCCCGTCTGGGGCGGTGCCCGTGAGGTGCGTGCCGAACAGCCGCTGATGGCGCTGGCCGAGGCGCCGTCGGTGGCTCCACACCCCGGGGTGCGGCCGGCGCACCTGACCGATCTCGATCAGTACCTGCGGGCCGCCGTCGACATGTTCACCGTGGAGGTGGGCGTGGATCCGTGCGCCGGCGACGGCGGCCGCGCCTACCGCCGCCGGGTGGCCAACACGATCGTCGGCGGTCGCGCGTACGTCCTGTTCGACGGCCCGACGGTGGCGTTCAAGGCCGAGGTGGGTGCGCTCTCCGCGCGGGTGGGGCAGATCCAGGGCGTGTGGGTGCGGCCGGACCTGCGCGGGCAGGGGCTGGGCGCCACCGGTACCGCCGCGGTGGCGCGCGCGGTGTTGCGGACCGGCCGGATCGCGAGCCTGTACGTCAATAGCTTCAACACGCCGGCGCGAAAGGCTTACCAGCGCATCGGCTTCGAGCAGGTCGGCACCTTCGCCACGGTGATGTTGAACTAGCCCGAACCAGCTCTGGACCAGCGCTCGTGTGCGACGCATACCGCGTCTTACATTCCGTGGCACACCCGCAGGATGGCCTCGACTATCACCTTTCGACCCGATGACGACGCCCGCCTCGCGCTCGATGAGCTGACGTCGGACGGGACGTCGGTGTCCACGGCGGTGCGCAGCGCCCTGATCGAGGCCGCGCGCGGCGACGTTCCGGCCCGAGGTGACGGTGGCCGACGGTGCTACGCGGGTGCCGGTCGAGCAGTCGACGGCGGTGGACCCGTCCCGGCTCGGTGACCGGGTCGGGCACCTCGACCTCCCCGAGATGTGCGCGGTCGACGCCGCGCTGCGCCTGGTCTTCGGGCCGCGAACGCATGGGGCGAGGTCGCCGTCGGGCTGGTGATCCTGGTGGGGCTGACGGGGATCGTGATACCCGTGCTGCCCGGCTCGATCCTGGTCGCGGCCGCGGTGCTGGTGTGGGCGTTCGTCGCGGGCGGCGCGGCGTGGTGGGTGTTCGCGGTCGTCGCCGCGGCGATCGTGGCGGCGACGGTGGTCAAGTGCCTGGTCGCCGGCCGCACGATGACGGCAGCGGGCATCGCGATCATCATCGAGCTCGCCACGCGCTGATCGCCGCCGCCACCTGGCTCGGCGCCGTGCTCGCCGGGGTAGGTGCCGTGCTCGCCGGGGTGGGTGCGGTCGGGCTTGCCGCCTGAGGCCCGACGCGCGCCCGCCTCCGGGCGAATCCGTCACACCACCGAGCGACGCGGGGAGTACTCCGCCTCCATCACGAACCCGCTGATCATGTCGATCGCCGCCGCCCGGAACTTCGCGGTCGGGCGCGCTGCGATCCGTTGGCCCGGATCCCAGACGATCCAGTTCAGGTGAGTGGCAACGGCGATCGCGAACGTGGTCACCTCCGCGAAGGTCTTGTCGGGATCGCGCATCGCCACCGAGGCGAGCAGGCGCAGGATCATCGTGCCCTCGGGCCAGAACTCCATCGTGATGCCGCGGCCCTCGTCGACCACGGTGTTCTCGCCCGACTCGCACAGGTTCAGCGGTGCGTACCCGGTCGCGAAAGCGGTTGCCATGGAACGCAGTTCGGTGTCGTCGGGGCTGATCTTCGAGAACTGATCGCGGCTGAGGTCGAAGGCGGCGTCGTACTCGCGGTCGAGGTCCGGATGCCGGTGTCGCGGCTCGATGATCAGCGCGTATTCGGTGGGCGCGGGCCCGCATACCTCGATCGTGCGCACACGGCTGCGGACCACGATGATCTGCGACATCGCACCGTCTTGCCCCGTGGCCGTGACCCGGCCGCTCACCACGTGCCCGGCGGGTTTGAGAAACGTCTCGATCAGATATAGCAGCCACGCGGCGGAGCAGTAGAACTTCTCGGTTCCGTTCCAGGCGAGCGCGGTGCCCTCGTCGTTCGGCACCCAGTGACACCAGTAGCCCGGCATCGAGCGGTCCTCGTGCCGCTCCCTCGAGAATGCGTGCAGCTCGGTCCGTTCGTACTCCGACAACGCCGGGAACACCCGGAACTCGCCCTCGAACCTCGCGTCGTACCCCATTCGTTCCTCCCCGATCGTGTGAACCCCTCATTCATTGGACGCGCCACGGAGGGGATCGGTTCCCCCGAAGTACGGTGGGCGGGTGAATTCCGACGTCACCGCCCTGTTCGACCTCACGGGCCGCACCGCGCTGGTCACCGGCGCCAGCTCGGGCATCGGCGCGGGAATCGCGGACGCGCTGGAAGGGGCGGGCGCCACCGTCGTCCGCGCCGGACGCGACCATGCACGCCTCGGCCCGGGCGGCGTCTCGGTCGACCTCACCGCCGGTGTCGCCGCGGCCGAGGAACTGGCCCGGCGGGTCGACGCGCGCACGGACACCGTCGACATCCTGGTCAACTGCGCCGGGACCAACCCGCGACCACCCCTGGCCGCGATCGACGAGGCGCTGTACCGGGACGTGCTCGCCGTGAACCTCGACGCCGTGTTCGCACTCGGCCAGCACTACGGCCCGCGGATGGCGGAGCGGGGGTGGGGCAGGATCGTCAACGTCGCGTCCACGCAGGCGCACCGCGCGTTCGGCAACAGCGGCGCCTATGGGATCGCCAAGGCCGCCGTCGCGGGGCTCACCCGCAGCCAGTCGGAGGCGTGGGCGCGCCACGGGGTGTGCTGCAACTCCCTCACACCCGGACTCGTCGCGACCCCGATGACCGCCGCGGTGCTCGACGACCCGGCTCGCGCCGACTACTTCCGCGCCCGCGCCCACACCGGCACCCTGGGTGCGCCCGCCGACTTCGCCGCGGTCGCGGTGTTCCTGGCGGGGGAGGGGGCACGCTTCGTCACGGGGCAGAACATCTGCGTCGACGGCGGCCTCTCGGTCACCTAGCCGGGTAGCCGAGGTCACAGCCGACTCAACTGTCACACCACCGCGCGCCGCCGCGGAGAACCGGCGCGGCGAACCTAGTATCGGCCCGTGACCAGGGCTCGGACGGCGATACGCGCGGCGGTGGCTACGGCCTCCATCGCGGCCGTGGCCGTATCGGCGACCGCCTGCGGGACCGACACCAGCAACGGACCGGGACCGGTGGCGGTGCGGTTCGGTCAGGCGCTGGCCCAGGCGGTGAAGTCCGGGAACGTCGACAGTGCCGCGAACCTCACCGACGCTCCCGCCGCGGCCAGGCCCGCTATCGCGGCGGCCGTCGCCGGCCTGCAGGCCACCGGCGTCACGGTCAAGGTGGGGCAGGTCCGCACCACGGGCGCCACGTCCACCGTCGACTACCAGTACGACTGGCAGCTGCCCCGCACCCGTCAGGGCGCCGACCGCACGTGGGACTACCGCGGGACGTTCGAGATGGTTCAGAACAACGGCATCTGGCAGCTGCACTGGGACCCGACCGCGCTCAACCCGAACCTCGGCGCCAACCAGAACATGGTGCTGCGCAGCCTGCCGGCGACCACCGCGTCGGTCAACTCGTCGTCGGGTGGGTCGATCCTGGTGCCCGGCACCGTCACCCGCATCACGCTCGATGCGAGCAAGGTGACGGCGCCGACCACCGTGCTCGAGGTTGCGACCCAGCTCACGCAGGCCCTTGCGCCGATCCTGCCCAAGCTCGATCCCGTCGCCATCACCGAGCAGGCCACCTCGCTCGGCCGGCCCTACGTGGTCGCCACCGTCGACCAGGACGACCTGCAGCGGTTGTCCGGCGCCGTCACCACGCTGCCCGGCGTGACCGAGTCGCAGCAGGCCGCCATGGTGCCCACCGACAAGACCTTCGCCCCCACGTTGATGTCGTCGATCAAGCAGAACGTGCAGGGCGCCCTCGTCGGTGTCGACGGCTGGGAGGTGGTGGCGCAGTCCGACACCGGCGCCGACCTCGGCGTGCTCACGCAGACCCAGCCGAAGCCGAAGCCTTCGGTGTTCGTGAGCATCTCGCCGATCGCGCAGGCAGCGGCGCAGGCGGCCGTGAACACTCGCACCGACCGCCAGGCGATGATGGTGGTGATCCAGCCGTCCACCGGTGACGTGCTCGCCGTCGCGCAGAACCCGCTCGCGGACAAGATGGGCTCGCTCGCCACGTCCGGCCTGTACCCGCCCGGCTCGACCGGGAAGATCATCACCGGCATCGCCGCGATGGAGGCCGGCGTCGCCACCCCGTCGACCATCGTCCCGTGCCCCGGCACCATCACCCTCGGCCAGCGCGTCATCCCCAACTACGACGAGTTCTCCCTCGGTGATGTACCGATGTCGGAGGCGTTCGCGGCGTCGTGCAACACCGCTTTCGCTTACCTCGGGGACAAGCTCGCGCCCGGCGCCCTCGCGCAGACCGCGGCGAGCCTGGGGATCGGCCTCGACTACACCATCCAGGGCCTGACGGTGGCCGGCGGCCACTACCCGGTCACCGCGGAGCGGACGCTCAAGGTGGAGGACAGCTTCGGCCAGGGGCAGGTGCTGGTCAGCCCGTTCGCGATGGCGCTGGCGGCCGCCACCGTCGCGCACGGCGGGCCTGTCGTGCCCCAGCTGCTGGCCGGGCATCCGACCACCGTGAAGGGGGATCGCACGCCGATCCCGCAGCAGGCGATCGACGGCATGCGGCAGATGATGCGCGACGTGGTGGTCGAGGGCACGGGCGAGCTGATCAAGGGCTCCGGCGACATCTACGGCAAGACCGGGGAGGCCGAGGTGAACGGCGGCTCGCACGCGTGGTTCGTCGGCTACCGCGGCGATCTGGCGTTCGCGACGCTGATCCCCATGGGTGGCAGCTCCGATTACGCCGTCGCGGTGACCAAGGCGTTCTTCGACCAGTACGACGCCCCAGCGCCATCGAACTGACGGTGGCGAACCGACAGTGGCGGGTCGGGCCCGACTACGCTGGGCCGCATGACCCGTGCCGCGCTGACCCCCGGAACCGTCTCACCCACCCTCGCGGTGCCGGAGCGGATCGAGCGGCCGGAGTATGTGTGGAAGGCCGCCGCCCAGGAGGGCGACGAGCCGTGGGTGCAGACGCCCGAGACCATCGAGAAGATGCGTCTCGCGTCGCGGATCGCCGCCGACGCGCTCGCCGCGGCCGGTGCCGAGGTGGCGCCGGGCGTGACCACCGACCACCTCGACCGGGTGGCACACCAGTACATGATCGACCACGGCGCGTATCCGTCGACGTTGGGCTACAGGGGTTTTCCGAAGTCGTGCTGCACGTCTCTCAACGAGATCATCTGCCACGGCATCCCGGACAGCACGGTGATCCAGGACGGGGACATCGTGAACATCGACGTCACCGCCTATATCGACGGTGTGCACGGCGACACCAACGCCACCTACCTAGCCGGTGACGTCAGCGAGGAGCACCGGCTGCTCGTCGAGCGCACCGAGCAGGCGATGATGCGCGCGATCAAGGCGGTTCGGCCCGGTCGCGAGCTCAACGTGGTGGGCCGGGTGATCGAGTCGTACGCGAAACGGTTCGGCTACAACGTGGTCCGCGACTTCACCGGCCACGGCATCGGCGAGACGTTCCACAACGGACTCGTGGTGCTGCACTACGACGAGCCCAACGTGGACACCGTGCTCGAGGCCGGCATGGTGTTCACTATCGAGCCGATGATCAACCTCGGCGCCCTCGGCTACGAGATCTGGGACGACGGCTGGACCGTGGCCACCGGCGACAAGAAGTGGACCGCGCAGTTCGAGCACACCCTCGTGGTGACCGACGACGGAGCCGAGATCCTCACGCTCCCGACGCCCGCGGCGTAGTGCGGGGCGCGTTGCTGGTCGCCGGCGCGACCTCCGACGCCGGCAAGTCGACGGTGACCGCGGGCCTGTGCCGCCTGCTGGCTCGCCGCGGTATCGCGGTCGCGCCGTTCAAGGCGCAGAACATGTCCAACAACTCCGTCGCCACCGTCGAACGCGACGGGACGTCGGGGGAGATCGGGCGGGCACAGGCGACGCAGGCGATGGCGTGCGGGCTCACGCCGTCGGTGCGGTTCAATCCCGTTCTGCTCAAGCCCGGTTCGGACCGCACGTCGCAGCTGGTGCTGCACGGACGCGCCGTCGGCGACGTCGGGGCACGCGACTACGTGACCCGCCGGGCGTGGCTGTCAGGCGAGGTCACCCGCTCGCTCGCTGCGCTGCGCGCGGAGTTCGACGTGGTCGTGTGCGAGGGCGCCGGCAGCCCCGCCGAGATCAACCTGCGCGCCACCGACATCGCCAACATGGGCCTCGCGCGCGCCGCGAACCTCCCCACTATCGTCGTCGGCGACATCGACCGCGGGGGAGTGCTCGCGCACCTGGCCGGCACCGTCGCCGTACTCGAGCCGGCCGACCAGGCGCTGGTCCGCGGCTTCCTGATCAACAAGTTCCGCGGCGACGTCTCGCTGCTCGAGCCCGGCCTCGCGCAGCTCGAACAGCTGACCGGCCGGCCCACATTCGGTGTCCTGCCGTATATGCCGGGCTGGTGGCTCGACGCCGAGGACTCCCTCGCCGCGCTCGCCTCGCCGGTGGTCGGGCCGGGAGCGCGCCGCACGCCGTCGCTCGAGGTCGCGGCGATCGCGCTGCCGCGCGTGTCCAACACCACCGACGTCGAGGCCCTCGCCTGCGAGCCCGCCGTCACCGTGCGCTGGACCACGCGTCCCGCCGATGTGGCCGCCGCCGACCTCGTGATCCTGCCGGGCACCAAGGCGACGGTGTCCGACCTGGCGTGGCTGCGCGCGACCGGCCTCGCGGACGCCCTCACCGCCCGCACGGGCCCCGTGTTCGCCGTGTGTGGCGGGTACCAGATGCTCGGGCGCACGATCGCCGATCCGCTCGGCATCGAGTACGACGGCGGAGTCCCGGGCCTGGGCCTGCTGGACCTCGACATCGAATTCGGCCGGGAGAAGGTGGTGCGCAACGTGACCGGCGTCGGGCTGGGTGTGCCCGTGTCGGGGTACGAGATCCACCACGGGCGCGTGGCGCGCTCCGGGGACGCGTTCCTGCTGCGGGGCTCCGATGGTGGCGAGGGTTCGGTGCGGGGCGCCGTGACCGGCACCCACTGGCACGGGCTGCTGGCGGGGGACGGGTTCCGGCGCGCTTATCTCGCGGGCCTCGCCCCCGGGCTGGAACTCGGTCCCGCGGTGGCGTACCAGGATGCGCGGCTGGCGCAGGTCGATGCGGTGGCCGACGCGCTCGAGGAGCACTGCGATGTGTCTGCGCTATTCGGGCTGTTCACTGTGGATTCTCTGATGACGCCGACTCTGGAACTCACCAAACGCTACCTTTGAACACTGTGTCGACCGAGTCGTTGAATGTGGGGTCCTTGACCTTCGACGTCTCGATCGGGGGGCCCACAGACGGCGCCCCGGTCCTGATGCTCCACGGTTTCCCCCAGACGGAGGTGTGCTTCGATGCGACGCGTCAGCGTCTGCACGAGGCGGGCCTGCATACCATCGCGCCGCGGCAGCGTGGGTACAGCCCGCGAGCGCGGCCCATCGGCGTGGAGCCGTATGCGCTCAAGCTGCTCGCCGAGGACGCGGCCGGGGTGCTGGACGCGCTCGACGTCCGCTACGCGCACGTGGTGGGGCACGGCATCGGGGCGCTGGTCGCCTGGCAGTTCGCGGCGCAGTACCCGTTGCGGGCGATGTCGCTGACCGCGGTGTCGTTCGGGCACCCGTCGGCGCTCGCGGAGGCCATGGCCGACGACGAGGACCAGAAGGTGCGGTCGCGCTACCTCGAGACGTTCATGCAGGCCGGTCCTCCGGAGAAGCACCTGCTCGCGAACAACGCGCGCACGCTGCTCGCGACCGCGCCCGGCGGCGGGATCGAGGCGCTCGCCTCCGTTCCGGCACTGACGGCGGCGCTGAACTGGTATCGCGCCAACCTGCGACCCGGGGGTGCGGGACTCGAATGCCCGCCGATCGAGGTACCCACCACGCTGGTGTGGGGCAACCGCGACGCGATCGCCGGTCGCCGACAGGCGGTCGCGTCGGCGCGATACGTGCGGGCCGACTTCCGGCTCTCCGAGGTGCCCGACGTGGACCACTGGGTTCCCCTGCGCGCGCCCGCCGCACTCGCGTCCGAGATCGCGATGCGGACCATGCGGAACTAGCTTCTTCCGTTGGCCCTCCGATCTGCCGGCTATGCGTGATCGGGCTGTTCTGGTGCGCCGGCTGCGCCTTTCAGGTGCTTCCGGAATAACCGGACCGCGGTCCGTATGTCTGGTAGGCTACGCCTATGACACAGGTGCAGTTCGGATTGGACACGTTCGGGGACATCACCGTCGGCGCCGACGGCGCCCTGAAGCCGGCGGCGCAGGTGATCCGCGACGTCGTCGAGGAGGCGGTGCTGGCCGACGGTGTCGGGGTCGACGCCTTCGGGATCGGCGAGCACCACCGCGACGACTTCGCGGTGTCGGCGCCCGACGTGGTGCTCGCGGCGATCGCCTCGCGCACGGAGCGCATCCTGCTCGGCACGGCCGTCACCGTCATCAGCTCCGACGATCCGGTGCGTGTGTACGAGCACTTCGCGACGCTGGACGCGCTGTCGAACGGCCGCGCCGAGGTCACGCTGGGCCGCGGCTCGTTCACCGAGTCGTACCCGCTGTTCGGCTACGACCTGGCGGACTACGAGGTGCTCTCGGCCGAGAAGATCGAGCTGTTCGCCACGCTGCGCGAGGAGGGACCGGTCACGTGGCAGGGCACCGTCCGCGGGCCCCTGCACGAGCAGCACGTGTACCCCAAGACGGAGCGCGGCACCGTCGGCGCCTGGCTGGGCGTGGGCGGCTCACCCGAATCCGTGGTGCGCGCAGCCGAACTCGGGCTGCCGCTGATGCTCGCGATCATCGGCGGCGAGCCGGCCCGATTCGCACCCTTCGCCGACCTGTACCGCCGCGCGCTCGCCGAGTACGGGCGCGACCCGTTGCCGATCGGCGTGCACTCGCCGGGCTTCGTCGCCGCGACGGACGCCGACGCCCGTGAGCAGCTCTTCCCGCACTTCAAGGCGGGCCGCGACCGGGTGGGGCGCGACCGCGGCTGGCCGCCGGTGACGCGGGCGCAGTTCGAGTCCGAGGTCGACCACGGCTCGCTGTACGTCGGCTCGCCCGACGTCGTCGCCGAGAAGATCGCGCGGACCGTGCAGACGCTGGGCCTGTCCCGGTTCGACCTGAAGTACAGCAACGGGACGCTGCCGCACGAGCAGATGATGCGCTGCATCGAGCTGTACGGCACCGAGGTGATTCCGCGAGTGCGGAAGCTGTTGGACGCGTAGGCGGCACACGCCGGGCTGCCCGTCACACGAGGTAGTACAGCGGGGTGCTCTCCTCCTTGTCCAGGGCGGCCTCGGCCGCTTCCGTCGAGCCCCCGGGCCCGTCGGCCTTGGCGATCGCGATCAGCTCGCGGGCGTACCGCACCGCCGCCAGCGTGGCGGAGTGTCCCCTCTGCTGTTCCGGGAAGATCTGCTCGGCCGGGAACCACTTGGTCAGCCCGATGTTGTGCAGGATCGTCAGGGTGTCCGGTCGCACGCCGGCCAGCAGGATGGTCGCGCCCGCGTCCGTCTCCTCCCGCAGGAAATCGGCGATCCGGTCGATGGTCACGGCGTCGGGGTGGCGGACCCGCTTGAGACGCAGCACGACGACCTGCGCGCCGTCGGTGTGGATCCGCTCGTGCAGCGCGTCCAGGTATCTGTCGAGTTCGGGTAGCGCGCCGAAGAACAGCTCGCCCTCGAGGTCGTAGATGGCGATGTCGCGATCCTCGGGGTCGGCCGCGGTCCGACCGCGCACCACACCCTCGTCGGACACCGTCAGCTCCGAGGCCTGCAGTTTCGCCGCCCGCGGCACGAACAGGACGATCGACAGCGCGACGCCCAACAGCACCGCCTTGTCGAGGTTGATCCACACACCGGTGACGAAGGTGACGACCAGCACGGCGGCGTCGACCCGGGAGGTGCGCAGCGTCGCCCATAGTCGGCGTACGTCGATCAGCCGCACGGCGATGACCAGCAGCAGGCCCGCGAGGGAGGCCTCCGGCACGTAGCGCAACAGCGGCCCGAACAGCAGGAGCGCGATGCCCACCACCACCGCCGCGACGATGCCGGAGAACCTGCTGCGCGCCCCGGCCTGGTAGTTGATCGCCGAGCGGGTCAGCGAGCCGGAGCCGGGGACGCTCTGGAAGAAGCCACCCACCAGATTGGACAGCCCCTCGGCGAGGATCTGCCGGTTGTAGTCGACCTTCTGCTGAGTCTGGTGCGCGATCGATTTGGCGATGGAGATGGCCTCCAGCAGGCCGATGAAGGCGATGGCGAAGGCCCCGGAGGTGAGGTGGCCGACGGTGCCGGGCGTGATCGTCGGAATGTGGAACCCGGGCAGGCTCGCCGGAATGTTCGCCGAGAGCTCGACGGCCGTCTTGCCGTGTGAGTTCGGGGTGGACCAGCCGAAGGAGTAGGCGATGATGCCGCCGACGATCAGCACCAGCAGGAGATCGATGTGCGGGAGACCGAACCGTTTCACGAGGCGGCGCAACAGGATCGCCGCGACGACCGCGGTCACGGAGAGGATGACGGCACGGTAGGCGATCCGGTCACCGTGGAAGAGCGTCAGGTACAGCCGGTGCAGGATGTTCATCTTGCCGTTGCCCTTGTTCTTGATGCCCAGCGCGTCCGGGATCTGGCCGAGCAGCAACTGCAGGGCGGCGGCAGCGATGAATCCGAGGATCACCGATTCGGATATGTACCTCGTGAGGTCGCCGAGCCGGAGCACCGCGATCAGGATCTGGATGATCCCCACCAGCACGCCTAGTGCGAACAGCGACTCGAAGAGCACGTTTCGGTTGTCCTGGTCGATGAACGCCAGGGAGCTGAACACCAACAGCGATATCGCGGAGGTGGGGCCGTTGATCAGCTGGGAGGACGAGCCGAAGATCGATGCGATGGCGGTGACCACGATCGCGGAGTAGACGCCGTATTTCGGGTCGACCCCGGCGATCAGCGCGTAGGCGATGCCCTCCGGCAGGGCGACGGCGGCGACGGTGATGCCGGCGATCAGGTCGGCGCGTCCGGTGGGCCAGTCGTAGCGCAGCTTCGGTCGGAACGAGATGCTCATGTCACTGTCCTTCGAGCGCGTCGGTGCCGGCCGGCTTCACCGGTCCGGAGGAGATGATGGTGGTGACGGTGCCGTCGGTGCCGAAGAACTTCTCCCGCGCGGCGTCCCAGTCCCTCGCGATGGCGGTGATCGGAAACAACTTCAGCGGGGGCAACGTGTCCGCGTGCCTGGCCAGGATCGCCTGGTCGGCCGGGCGGTAGCCGTACTCGGCGAAGGTCTCCTGTGCCTGATCGCTGAACAGGTACTTCAGGTATGCGTCCGCGAGGGCCGCCTCCTTCGAGTTCTTGGTGTTCGCGTCCACGCGCGCCACCGAGGGGACGGCGAGGATGCTCACCGGCGGGTAGACCACCTGCAGACCGGCGCTCTTGTCCTCCTTCGCCTCGCGGAGCGCCTCGCTCTCCCAGGTCACCTGAACGTCCCCGAGTCCCAGCGTGGAGAAACTGACCGACGAGGCGCGCGCGCCCGCGTCGAAGGCCACGATGTGCTGATACAGATCGCCGACGTAGTCCCTCGCCTGGGTGTCGGAGCCGCCTCGGCTGGTCACCGAGCCCCAGCCCGCGAGGAAGGTCAGTTGCCCGCTGCCGGACGTGCGCGGGTCCGGGGTGACGACCCCTACTCCGGGCTTCACCAGGTCCGCCCAGTCGTGGATTCCTTTGGGATTGCCCTTGCGGACCAGGAAGACGATCGTCGACGTGTAGGGCGAGGAGTCGTCCGGCAGGCGGGTCCGCCAGCCGGGGGCGATCAGCCCGCGATCGACCACGGTGTCGACGTCGCTCGGCAGCGCCAGCGAGACCACATCCGCCTTCTGCCGGCCGGCGGCGACGTCGCGCGCCTGCCGGCCGGAGCCGCCGTGGCTCTGTTTGATGTCGACGACGGTGCCGGTCTGTGCGCGGTACTGCTCGGCGAAGGTCTCGTCCAGCGCCGCATAGACTTCGCGGGTCGGGTCGTAGGAGACGTTGAGCAGCTGGTTCGGTGTGGTGTCGGCGCGGTTGTGGACCACGAGCGCGCCGACCGCGAGCACCACGGCGACGATAGCGATCAGTTCGGGTATGCGTACGTGCGCGGGTCTGCGCCACCGGCGGCTCGGTCTGCCGCTGTGCTCGATCCCGTCCCGATCGTCGGTCGAATCCCTGTCGGACATGGCCGCCTCCTTCGCCACGGATCAGAAATCCGCTGAGGGGCAGGCTATCTCCGCTGGATTATGCATGCACTATCCAGAATCTGGCGGGTTCTAACTCGGGTGCCTACGCCAGCATGCGGGACTGGATCGCGTCCATCGCGCGGTCGGGCAGGATGCGGCGGGCGATGACGCTCGGCTTGGCCAGGAAGCCGACGGCGTAGCGGGTCTTCGGGCGTCGCGCCGTGATGGCGCGCTCGATCGCCTCGGCGACCACGTCGGGCTCCGACGCGCGGTCGCCGATCGGGCCGTCCATCGCGGCGGCCATCTTCTCGATACCTTCTGCGTAGGCACCGTCGCCGGACGCTGCGCGGGCCGTCTGCATCGCGATCCCGCTCCACTCGGTCCTGATACCGCCGGGCTCGATCACCACCACCCGCACGCCGAACGGCGCGACCTCGGCGCGCAGCGCGTCCGACAGGCCCTCCACCGCGAACTTCGTCGCGTGGTACCAGCCGCCGAACGGCGTCGTGATCTTGCCGCCGATCGACGTGACGTTGACGATCGTGCCGCCCCGCTGCGCGCGCATCGTGGGCAGGACCAGCTGGATCAGTCGGGCCAGGCCGATCAGGTTGACCTCGATCTGGCGGCGCGCCTCGTCGATGGGGACGTCCTCGATGGCGCCGTACGAGCCGTAGCCGGCGTTGTTCACCAGTACGTCGATCCGGCCGGCTTCGTCGAGGACGGTGCGCACCGCAGCGCTCACGGACTCGTCGTCGGTGAGGTCGAGTGGTAGGGGCCGGACACCGTGGCCGGCCAGCTCGGCGAGGCGGTCCTGCCGCCGGGCGGCGCCGTAGACGGTGAAGCCGGCGCGGGCGAGGCGGCGAGCGGTGGCCGCTCCGATCCCGGACGACGCTCCGGTGACGATGACGACACGGTTCATGACTGCTCCTGACGATCAATCTAACTAAACGGTTATTTAGAAGCTCACCACGCGCAGAGCCTGCTGTCAACTATCCGGTTAGTTGGTACGATCGGCGGATGCTGCCCCGTGATGCCGACGCCACCCGCGCGCGCCTGGTCGGTGCGGCGACCGCGGAGTTCGCCGAGTGCGGGATCGCCGGGGCCCGGGTCGATCGGATCGCCGCCGCGGCGCGGGCGAACAAGGCGCAGATCTACCACTACTTCGGCAGCAAGCAGGGGTTGTTCGCGGCGGTGCTCAGCGGATACGCAGAGCGGGCGAGCGCGTCCGACTACTTCGACGCGGACGACCTGCCGGGCACCGCGGCGGCGATCTTCGACCAGTTCGAGGAGAATCCGGAACTCGCCCGCCTGACCACCTGGTACCGCCTCGAAGCGGGGGGCTCCGACGCGGCGATGCCCGCGGCCTGGGCGGCGAACGACGCGAAGATCGCCGCCATCGCCGCCGCCCAGGCCACCGGCCGGGTCACCGATGCGATGCCCGCGTCGGTGCTGCTGGGTCTGATGCTCACGATCGCGACGTCGTGGGTCGACCTGCCGCCTGAATTCGCATCCCTGGAACGGGATTTCACCACGGCTGAGCGGCGCGGGTTCGTGATCGAGGCCGTGCGGCGGCTGATCGCGGTGTGATCCGGGCGAGCTCGGGGCCCGTGCTCAATCCCGCGGGCCGGGCAGGCCGGAGCACATCGCCCGGGCCCCGGCCGCCGCGGCACCCGCGATGAGGAGCGCGCCGAGCACGTCGGACGGTCGGTGCCACTGCAGCGCCACGACCCCCATCGACACCACGGCGACGACGACCGCGGTCACGGCCGCGGCCCAACCCCGCGCTGCGCGGGGGACCGCCGCGACGAGCGCGAAGCCCAATCCGGCGAAGACGGCCACCGTGTTCGACGGGAACGAGTTGACCAGCGGCCCCACGTCGTAGCCGGGGCGTCCCAGTCCGTACTTCAGCAGTACCGCGCCTGCCACCGACGCCAGTACGGTCACGGCGGCCTCGGTGAGCCGGCGGCGCGACGGCCGTGCCAGGCAGGTGATCAGCAGTGCGGCGCCGGCGACCACCATCCCGGGGCCCTGCCACTCGCCCAACAGTCCGTGCGTCGGCTCGGACACCCCGAACGCTCCCGACACCAGCGTCATCACCGTCTGGTCCGCGACCTGGCCCGGGTAGGTGTCGACGCCCACCAGGTAGACGGCGATCGCGCTGCCGAGCAGCACGATCGACGCGGCCGCGGCCGCCAGCGCGTCGCCGGCCCCTGCGCGCCCGCGCGGGGCGCGACGGTCGAGGAGGGAGTTCGTCACCCTTCCACGATGCCTTATCCACCGCAGCGTCGGGATGACGGGGCGATCACCGGTGTGTCGCGACCCGGTGTGGGTCGGGGCACGCGCGCGGAGGACGATGGCAGGCATGCTTCGATCTCCGTCGTACCGGTGGCCGGTGCTTCTGATCTGCTGGGCCGTGTACACGATGACATCGGTCGACCGCTCGGCCTGGGGCCCGGCCGCCACCGCGGTCAGCAGGTCGCTGGCGGTGCCACTCGCGGCGGTAGGGATCTTCGCGACCTGCTACTACCTGGGGTACGTGGTGTCGAACGCGTTCGGGGGCGTGCTCACGGACTGGCTCGGCGGCCGCGGCGTGCTGGCGATCAGCGCGATCGTCGCCGGGGCGCTGATGGTCGCATTCGGATCCGTGCGGTCGATAGCGCTGGGCCTCGCCGTGCAGGGCGTCGTGGGCCTGTTCGCCGGCGTCGACTACGCGGCGGGCCTCCGGTTGATCTCGGGGTGGTTCGGTGGGCGCCGCGAGGGCTTCGCGATGGGCGTGTTCATGACCGCCACCTCCCTCGGCACCGTCATCGCCAACGCCACGGTGCCCCGCATCATCGAGGCCGCCAGCTGGCGCGACTCGTACCGTGTGTTCGGCGCCGTCACCCTCGCCCTCGGCGTGGTGTGTGCGGTGCTGCTGCGTGACCCGCCACCCGATGCCGGGCCCGACGGTGTCGCGCCCGCCCGCCGCGCGCTGCCCCGGCTGCAGCCGCTGGTGCGCAATCGGGACCTGTTGCTGTTGGGCCTGGCGGGATTCGGCGGCCTGTGGGGCACCTACGGGTTCGTCACCTGGTCCAACACTCTGATGATCAAGGCGAACCGGATCGATCCGGTCGACGCCGGCACCGTGGTGGCGATCTTCGCGTTCGTGGCGGTGATCGGCAAACCGGTGATCGGCTGGGCCACCGACCGTTTCGGTCTGGGCTACCGGGTGCCGACGCTGGTGATCCTGGTGGCGTTCGGCGGTGTGCTGCTGGCGTTCGGATCGCTCTCGAGCCTGCGTGAGTTCCTCTGGTGCGCCCCGCTGCTCGGCCTGGTGGCCTACGCCTACTCGCCGCTCACCGCCGCGTGGATCCCCGTGCTCGCCGGGCGCGAGCTGGTCGGTTCGGCGGCTGGCGGTGTGAACGCGGTGTGGCAGCTGGGCAGCGTGATCGTCCCCGCCGTCGTGGGCGCGGTGTTCCACGCGACGGGGTCGTTCTACTCGGCGTTCGTGGTCCTGGCGGTGGGGCCGTTCCTCGGTGCCGTCGCCTGCGCGTTCATCCGCGTGGACCGGCGGGCCGAGCGGAGAGTCGCGCCGGTCCCCGTGGCGTAGCGCGCCTACAGGTCCAGGCCGAGCAGCGCGTTCTCGATCAGCTCGGGCAGCGCCGGGTGGATCCAGTACTGGCCGCGGGCGAAGTCCTTGACGGGGATGGAGAAGGACATCGCCGTGATCACCGACTGGATCAGCGCCGACGCCTGGTAACCGATCAGGTGCGCGCCCACCAGCAGGCCCGTGGACCGGTCGGCGATCAGCTTGCACAGCCCCTCGGTGTCCTCCATCGCCCACCCGTAGGCGACGTCGCCGTAGTTCTGCACCGTGACCGCCACGTCCAGGCCCGCCTCGCGGGCCTGGACCTCGGTCAGCCCCACCGACGCCACCTGCGGCCGCGTGAAGACCGCACCCGGCACGAACCGGTGGTCGCTGGTCGCGGTGGGGGAGTCCCAGTCGGCCAGCAGGTTGGCCTGCACGACGCGCGCCTCGTGGTTGGCGACGTGCTTGAGCAGGTGGTGCGAGCTGACGTCGCCGAGGGCGTAGATCCCGCGCACCGGGGTGCGCTGGTGCTCGTCCACCGGCACGCGGCCGCCGCCGTCGAGCTCGATGCCCGCCGCCTCGACGCCGAGCCGGTCCCCGTTGGGACGCCGCCCGGTCGCGACCAGCAGCACGTCGGCCGCCACCGTCGATCCGTCGGTGAGCTCGACCTCCACACCGGCGCCCACGTCCCGCGCGGCGACCGCCTCCGTGTTCAAGCGGACGTCCCAGCGGCTCGTCGCGACCTCGGTGAACCGCTCCGAGATCGTGTCGTCCTGCGCGCGCAGCAGTCGTGGGCCACGGGCGAGCACCGTCACCGTCGAACCCAGGCCCGAGAAGACGTGCGCGAATTCGGCGGCGATGTAGCCGCTGCCCACGATCACGACGTGCCCCGGCAGCTCCGGGAGCCGCATGATGTCGTCATTGGTGTGAAACGTGACGTTCGAGTCGGCGATCACCGGGGGGATCACCGGGCGCGAGCCCGCCGCGATCACCACCTGCCGCCCGGAGACGACGGTGCCGTCGGCGAGCTGCAGTCGGTGCACGCCGTCCTCGGGGGCGAGGAACGTCGCGTGCTGCTGGAAGACGGTGATGTTGGGGCAGTCCTGGACCCGGTACCGCAGCCCGCCGGCGGAGATCGGGTCGATGCGGGAGAACACGCGGTCGCGGATGTCGGGCCAGCGCGTCCCGGCTACCGAGCTGTCGACGCCGAGCCGGGCGCCGTCCCGGGCCTCGTCGGCGACGTCGGCAGGGTAGACGAACATCTTGGTGGGGATGCACCCGATGTTGAGGCAGGTCCCGCCGTACGCGCCGCCGTACACGCCCTGGTCGATGATCGCGATGGAGCGGTCGGCGAAGCGGTCGTCGGGGATGGAGTTGCCGCTGCCGGAACCGACGATGACGAGGTCGAATTCAGCGCCCGACGCCGGGAGCGGAGCGAGCGGGTCGAATTCAGCGCCCGACGCCGGGAGCGGAGCGAGCGGGTCCAATTCAGCACTGGTGGTCATCGGTTCTCGACCTCCCGGCCGAGCCAGGACGCGACCTCGGCGAACGCGGTCTCGCGCACCGTCGGCCGCGAGAGGAACACGTCGTGCGTCGCGTCCGTCACGGGGATGACGGTGGTCCGGTCGCCGAGGCAGCCCGACCACTTGGCGATCTGGCGGGTGTCGAGTACCACGTCGGCCGCCCCTGCCTCGGGGCTGTACTCCTTGGGCGCGAAGCTGCGTCGCGACCGCAGCACCAGCGACGGCACGCCGATGTCCAGGCCGCGGTGCAGCAGCGAGTGCCCCACGCGAACCGCCCGGAGCCAGCCGAACCGCGCGGGGAAGCCGTCGATCGGCTTGAGCGTGGTGTCGTAGTCCCACTCACCGTGCGCGCTGAGGTGCAGGGTCTGTCCGTACACGCCGATCGCGTCCACCGGGACCACCCGGGTGCCAGCGGTCTTGCCGATGAGTTTCACCACCGGCGTCGCCACCTCGCGCAGCACCACCGAACCCTGCAGGTCGAACCACGGGCTGTCGAGCACGACGCCGGTGATGTCGCCGAGCGCGTCGCGGCGTCGGAGCCGGTCCAGCCACAGCGGAACGATGAGGCCGCCCGTCGAGTGGGCGGCCATCACGAGCGGCACGCCGGGCAGCTCGGCGCCGATCGCGGCGACCGCGAGATCGAGCTCCTGGTCGTAGACCGCCAGGTCCGTCGCGTAGTGCGCCGACTGGCCCTCCCGCAGCGACCGCCCGGACTTGCGCAGGTCCAACGCGTAGAAGGCGTAGCCGCGGCGCGCGAAGAACTCGGCGATGTGCCGCTGGAAGAAGTAGTCGGTGAAGCCGTGCACCCACAGGACCGCACGCTCGGGGGCCGCAGGCCCGGCGAGGTACTTGACCAGAGTGGCGACGACGGTGCCGGGGCCACCGTGCGGCCCGGGCTCGCCGTCCGGGTCCGGCCCCAGATCGAAGGTGTGGGCGGCGAAGTCGTCGCCGAGGATGTCGGGGCCGTATGTGAGCGTGGAGGTCGACACGTCTACAGACTCTACGGTCCGCCGCCGAGGCAGGGGTGTCGCGCGCACCCGGGCGACCCGCGTCGGACGCTGGAGTAATGTTCTGCCCGCGGCCGACGGTGCCTTCGCGCCCGGGGGCGCCCGATCTGACCCGATGAGGAATGGAAGTGTCGATGGCTGAGAACGTGATCGAGACCGATGTCGCCCTGGTCGGCGCGGGCATCATGAGTGCGACCCTCGGCACGTTGATCCGCAAGCTGGAGCCCAACTGGTCGATCTGCCTGTTCGAGTCGCTGGACGCCGTTGCGGCCGAGTCGAGCGACCCGTGGAACAACGCCGGGACCGGCCACTCCGCGCTCTGCGAGCTCAACTACACGCCGCAGCAGCCCGACGGCTCGGTGGACATCAGCAAGGCCCTGGCCATCAACGAGCAGTTCCAGGTCTCGCGCCAGTTCTGGTCGTACGCCGTGGACAACGACATCCTGGACGACCCGTCGGACTTCATCAACCCCATCCCGCATGCGAGCTTCGTGCACGGCGCCGACAACGTCGACTACCTGCGCAAGCGCTACGAGGCGCTGTCCAAGCAGACGCTGTTCGAGGGGATGGAGTTCTTCACCGATCCCGCCACGTTCGCCGAGCGCCTACCGCTCATGGCCGCCGGCCGCAACTACGCCGACCCGGTCGCCGTCAACTGGTACGAGGGCGGCACCGACGTGGACTTCGGCTCGCTCACGAAGAAGCTGGTCAACTTCATCGGGCAGAGCGGCTCCGTGTTCTTCGGCACGAGGGTGACGGGCCTCAAGCGCACGTCCACGGGCTGGACGCTCACCGTCAAGAACCAGCGCACGCTCGAGAAGACCAAGGTCAACGCGCGTTTCGTGTTCGTCGGCGCGGGCGGCGGCGCGCTACCTCTGCTGCAGAAGTCCGGCATCAAGGAGGCCAAGGGCTTCGGCGGCTTCCCCGTCTCCGGCCAGTTCTTCCGCTGCACCAACCCCGAGCTCATCGAGCACCACGCCGCCAAGGTGTACGGCAAGGCCGCTGTCGGCGCCCCGCCGATGTCGGTGCCGCACCTCGACACCCGCGTCATCAATCACAACAAGGGCCTGCTGTTCGGGCCCTACGCCGGTTTCTCGCCCAACTTCCTCAAGGCGGGCAAGATCACCGACCTGCCGCTGTCGGTCAAGCCCAACAACCTCGGCCCCATGCTGTCCGTGGGCCTGCACGAGATGGGCCTCACGAAGTACCTGATCGGCGAGGTGATGCAGTCGATGCATAACCGCGTGCACACGCTCTCGGAGTTCGTGCCCCGCGCGGACGGCCACGACTGGGAGCTGATCACCGCCGGGCAGCGCGTCCAGGTGATCCGGAAGAAGGGTGCGGGCGGCACGCTCGAGTTCGGCACCGCGGTGATCGCGGCCGAGGACCAGACGATTGCGGGCCTGCTCGGCGCATCGCCGGGCGCGTCGACCGCGGTCCCCGCGATGCTCGACGTGCTGTCCAAGTGTTTCCCCAAGCACATGACCGCGTGGCAGCCGCTGCTGACGGAGATGATCCCCTCGTACGGCACCTCGCTCAACGACAACAAGGCGCTGTTCGGGCAGGTGTGGGACTGGACGTCGCGCTCGTTGCAGCTCGGTCCCGGCGGGGGCGTGTCCGCCACCGTCGGGCTCCAGAAGGGCGAGCCCGCGACCACGGTATGACCGAGCCGGAGGCACACGAGTCGCGCCGCGCGGTGCTGCATCGTTCCTGGGCCGCCGATCTCGACGCCGTGACCCTGTACGCGCTGCTGCGCCTGCGCTCCGAGGTGTTCGTGGTCGAGCAGGCATCGCCCTACCTCGACCCGGACGGTCGCGACCTGCTGCCGGCCACGCGGCACCTGTGGATCGGCGAGGAGGGGCGCATCGTCGCGACCGCGCGGCTGCTCGAGCACGATGAGCCCGGCGGGCCCGTGTTCCAGATCGGGCGGCTGTGCGTGGCGCGGTCGGCGCGGGGCAGGGGCGACGGTGCCCGGCTGCTCGTCGCGGCGCTGGCCGAGGTGGGCGACCGTCCCTGCCGGCTGGAGGCGCAGACCTACCTCGTGGCGATGTACGCCCGGTTCGGGTTCGAGCGCGCGGGCGCCGAGTATATGGAGGACGGCATCCCGCACGTCCCGATGCTGCGAAGGGGACGCGTGTGACGCGGTACCCGTTCTCCGCGCTCGTCGGCCACGACGAGCTGCGGCTGGCGCTGGTGCTGTGCGCCGTGGCGCCCGCCATCGGCGGCGTGCTGGTGCGGGGTGAGAAGGGCACCGCCAAGTCGACGGCCGTGCGGGCGCTCGCGCCGCTGCTGCCGCCGGGTCCCGACGAAGCCGGTGTGCCCCGGCCCGACG